>JAGCFG010000021.1 GCA_017650255.1 Alphaproteobacteria bacterium
CCAAATTGATTCACCCGATTGCAATGGAAGAAGGATTGCGCTTTGCTATCCGCGAGGGTGGACACACCGTTGGCGCCGGCGTTGTTTCAAAGATTTTGAAATAATTTTTGAGCAACAAAAACTCATAACAAAAACCGCTCTGATAAAGAGCGGTTTTTTGTTGCTATAAAACTTGCCTTTATAACAATGATATGATACAATTAATGCAGTCCTATAAACAGCGGGAAGCAAGTATGAACGAAAAAAACAAAGATACAGAGTTAACAAAAGAAGATAAATCTATTGCCAAACAAAAAATAAAAGAATTTCTGCGCGGCAATAATAGACTTTTGTCTGGTTTCGGAGGCACCGCAATATTAAAAGCCATCGCTACTGTAGCAGATAAACTGAGCCGTGATAACGACGGAAACTTCAAACCCGGTTGGTTTTATACATATGTGACAGCACATCTTTTATCCGGTCCGGGCTACGAAATTATGACAAATTATATGAAACAACGACAATTAGCCATAGAAAACAGCATCAAAGATAAAATGCACCGCGAATTCGACAACTTTTCCATTGCAGAGAGAAAAATTCGCGCAAACAGAGCAGAAGAGCTGATAAATGATACTAATATAATAAATCGGTCAACAACCGGTTATCTGTCATCAAAAATAAACTTAGCCAGCAATATCGTCGCAACCGGAGTTTTGATAGGCGCCACCGTAGCAAGCGGCGGAGTTGCAAGTCTTCCTATTATGGGCGGTGTCATCGCTGCATCTGCACTAACATCACAATTTTTAAACAGACGCACCGTCAAAGGCAAAATCGAAGCCAAAAACGAAATCAGAAAAGCTGCATCCACATACAAAATTACCGATAGACAAATGTATGTTAATAGCTATCAGCGAGAAATCGCAGATAAAGAAAACAAAGCATATGATATTCTCAACAAAGAAAGAAAAGCTTTGGAAGACACCTCAAAAAGTTTTACAAAATTTTTGAACAAATATGCCCGAATAGAGGCACTCATAAAAGCTACCGTAATGGGCGGAGTTATTGCCGCCACAATCTCCAACCCTGCCAATGCTCTTGTAACATTTGGCGCAGCAATGGGAAGTTATGCTGCCGTTGACCGCTGCATAGATTCATATTATTCCCTAAAAGAACATATAGGCAACTTTGCGCATGCATACAAAAACTTCATTCCCAGATTAAAAGTAAAGTACGGCAAAGAAAAAATTAAAAATAACGCTGATACCATTGAACTTGACCATATTACCGTAAAAAGAAGAACAGAAAACGATCCCCTAACCCCATCTGACAAAACATTATTTACCAGCAATGAAACCCTGCACATCAAACCGGGAATTACAATTCTAAGCGGAGCCAGCGGAGCAGGAAAAAGCACATTGATAGACTTAATGCTGCACAGCAACGATGTTGATGGCGGCACCATCAGAATCGGTACAATGGAGAACAACAAATTTGTGGGAACCGATTACTCGGAATTAGCATTTGCCGAACCAGGCAAACATATAGCCCTTTCAATGCAAAAACCCTCATTTATTGAAATGAGCGTAGACGAATATATACGGCTCGGCAACCCGGACGCACCTGAAGAATTAGTAAAAAAAGTCAAAGATCTTGTCGGAATTAAGAACCGGAATGACACAAACCAAGAACTGTCACCGGAATATATTCCGTCTGACAAAATTATCAATGCAGTTGGCAGCAACATATCCGGCGGGCAGGCAAATCGCCTAAGTTTGGCACAAGCCTTGATTAAAGATTCCCCCATTTTGATACTCGATGAACCTACAGCCGGCGTTGACAATACTATGAGCAACAATATTATCAATCACCTAAACTCAATCAAAGATCACAAAACCATAATATACATTACGCACGAAGAAAATGATATTGAAATGCTTAATACCGATTTGGCGTTAGATATTGGTAAAGATCCTGATAAAAAAAGTTCCACCATTGCACAATACGATTTATCCGACCCAAAAGTTAAACAAGAATATCTAAAATTTTTCACCGACAGAAACATCGGACGTTCACCGTCCTCTCCGGAAAAACCAATGCCCAATAAAGAAGAAAATTTAAGCAGGATAAAAAAATTAAGAAAAATACAAACCCAAAAAAATAAACCAAATACGCAAAATAATATAAAAAGCGATAACACATACTACAACTATTTACAACGTTCAGAACACGAACTCATGTAAAGATATTTTTGTAATTACTTGATTTAATCTTGGTTCGATCCTCCGAAAACACAAAAAAAAAGGCACTACAAAAGCACCTCTCTCAAAAATTGGTGTAGCTAAGGGCTCGCAGAGCAAAAACAATCCGGTGAATTGTTCTTGCCGAGAGCTGTAGTTGTTGTTAATGAGCGACTTGACACTGGTGTCAACAAAGCGAATTTACAACCAAACTTGACCGAAGTGCAGTTAGTGTTGCGAAAAAACGCAACACTTAACAAAACAAGACATCGAACCTTGGTTCGATCCTCCGAAAACACAAAAAAAGAGGCATAAATAATATGCCTCTCTCAAAAATTGGTGGAGCTAAGGAGGATCGAACTCCTGACCTCTTGAATGCCATTCAAGCGCTCTCCCAGCTGAGCTATAACCCCGAAAGCAACTACTCATATATCATAAGGCATTTCAAAAGTAAAGAGAAAAAAACACCAAGTTAGCAATTTTGTTACACCTCATTTCTCAACTGTTTGCAACAAAAAACCCCAACCGAAGTTGGGGTTTTCGCTTTTTACTTTCTATTCTTTACCGGCATTTGTTCCGGAGCCTTAGCCTCTGGCTCATCAATAAACTCAGCCACCGGTTTGCGCCATACTTTTTCTTCTACCTTCGGAGCAGGTTCCGGAAATTCTTTTCCGCAAATCTCAACTCCCAAACTTCTCATTGCCGTCTCAAACGGCAAGAACAAATCACCGGAATTTGCTTGCTTACGATGTGCTAAAGCAACAACCTTTCCATTTTCGTCAACCAAAGTAGAACCGGTTGTCGTTCCATAGTCAAAACTATCTACAACAATTTCAGCAGTTCCGTCTTCAGCATAGCGATAGCTGTTAATTCTTGAAGTATTCTGCAAATACTTGTCATCATCAGCAAAAGCCAACGCACCAACAGAAAGATAAGAATCTCTGTCAACCGCAGGCAATTCCAAATTCAGCGCTAAAGGAGTATATTCAACAGTCTCATTCAAAACCAACAAAGCAGTATTTCTTCTTGGGTTGGCCCTGAACGCCTTTGCAGAAACGGTTTTGCCGTCTGTCGTCTTAACCGTATATTGGTTATTGTCTCTAACGACCAAATCAGCCGACGTCATCACAAATTGCTCAGAAATCAGCAATCCGACACCTTCTTCACCGTTAGCATTCTTGACCGAAACGATAGATTTTCTTATCATCGGTAAATTATCAGGTGTCAAAGTGCCGGCATCTTCTCTTTCAACAATACAAATTTTATCAGCTTCAAAAATTGCACTTGATGTAACCGGCTTAACTTCCACAGGTTTTTCAGGAGCAGGAGCCTCAATTACAACCTCCGGCTCAGGTGTTTCAACAGCAACTTCAACTGCCGGAGTTTCAACAGGCGTCTCCACAACAGTATACCCACCAGAAATTACACCGGAATCTTCAACAACTGCCGGCTGACAAATACCGCTAATACGTTGCATTTCCATCAAATACAAACGCTGTCTTGCCATCTCTTCTGGAGTAACTCTCACAGCCAACTGTTTTTCAAATCCAGGAGCAAAACGCAAGTTCTCTGAAGCATTAGCAAAAGCGCGCTGAATCAGCAGCATCTCGTCATTCTTATCTCCATCAAACAATTTTGCACGACCGATAGTTTCGCCCTTCCACAAAACATTAGTTTTGCTGGCATCCATCAAACGCCATACTACTTTCATTTCGGAGCTTCCTCTGTTGCCCGTAGATTTAAGAGCATCATTACACATATTCATAAAATAGTCAGTAATCTCGGCCGTCAAAACATACTCGGGAATAACAGAATTCTCATCTATGCATTCTTGAGTATTAACAACCTTGTAGCAGTCGGAAACCATATCTTTGAATATTTCATTAAAGTTTATGTCTTTCTCAACAATTCTGCCTTCGCTCAAAACTGTACTCTTGGCAGCATTACGGCATCCGAAAATCTTAAAACGATAATTGCCCAAATTTCTCGCATAATTTTTCAAACCGCTGCGTATTTGCAATCTGAAATCTACCCATTCCATACTTATCGGAGCAAACATGGAGCAATCACGCACATTTTCAACGACAACTGGCAAAGGTCTCGGAGCCGGTTTCGGTTTTGCACATGGGCACGGCTCCGCCTTAACCTCAATTGGCTTCGGTTTTACACAAGGACATGGCTCAGGCACAACTTCTACACCGACCATCTTAGGTTTTGCACATGGACATGGCTCAACACTCAATTCAACAGCTTCTTGCGCACAAGGACACGGAGCTGGAACTTTAACCTCAACAGGTGCTTCCACAATTTTCGGACACGGAACTGGACTTGTAACAACTTGCGGACAAGGTATTGGCTGCGTGGTGACTTGTGTCATCGGCATACAAGGAGCAGCCGACCTATGGCAAGGAACATGACCTCTGCCTACGCAAGGCAATTTCGTATAAGTAACTGTTGTTGCCAACCAATTCGGACAACGAACAGGTGCAGGAACAGGAGCAACCATAGGTACAGGAGAAACAACAACCGGAGGCTGTGGCGCAGCTGCATAGCGAACAGGAGCTTTTTGTTTTGCACAAGATGTACACGATTCGCCACCGAAAATACCTTTATTCTTGCTTGTGTGTCCGCAAGAACCACCGCCTAAAATGCCACCATTCTCACGTGAATTACAAGGCTTACCGCCGAAAATACTGCCATCTCTATACGAAGGATCAACCTTAACACCGCGAGCATCCCTTGAAGACATTACATATTTCGATGCATTGACCTTGTCTACCATATATCCGTTCGAAGGCCCCAAACGCTCTGAAACTTCCTCAGTCGTCAACGGACGTAAAACTTTTTCATTATTTCTCTCAACATACGGAACATACTCAACTTTATCAGACAAACGTCTAACTCTTCTTACCGGTTGTGGCATAGGCTCGGGAGATATATACTCATATGGCTGAGGATTTGCACAATCATAATTTTTCACAACTGGACTGACAACTTCCCTCTGTGTAAGACGAGCATTTCCTCTCGCATACTGAACAGAATTTTTTTGAGCACAAGATGGGCAATCCTGTGCATAAGTCCCCGATGATGTCATCAAAAACGACGCTAATGCGGCAAAAAATAAACCATTAACCTTCATATTAAACATTCCTTTATATCTCCTAAAACTTATAGTCCGGTACTTTCCATCTCAAAGACAGAGCTTCGGCTATGTGTATTCTACGCAAAATATTTTCATTTTGCAAGTCCGCAATTGTCCTTGCCAACCTTAAAGTGCGATTATACCCTCTGGCAGAAAGTTTTGTTTTGTCAGCATAGCCTACCAGCAAGGCTTTTGCCTCCGAATCCATAACTGTTGCTTTTTCCAAAAATTCACCATTTAGTTCAGAATTTGTGTATAACTCTGGACATCCCATTTCACAGTTACGCTCATATTGAATTTTTCTTGCAGCAATAACCCTTTTTCTAATCTCTTCGCTGTGCTCACCTTCCGGCGCCGAGGCCATATCCCATGGGCTGACAGCCGGAACCTCAATTTGGATATCGATTCTGTCAAGCAACGGACCGGATATTTTTGACTGGTACTCCTGCGCACATCTCGGTGCCCTCGCACATTCTCGCGCCGGGTTTCCCAAATAACCGCATCTGCAAGGGTTCATAGCTGCAATAAGCTGAATTTTTGCCGGAAATTCAATGTGAGAATTTACTCTGGAAATATTTATTTTTCCGGTCTCCAGCGGTTGTCTGAGCGCCTCCAGGGTAGATCTTGCAAACTCCGGCAACTCGTCCAAAAACAAAATTCCATTATTTGCCAAAGAAATATCTCCCGGTCGTGCCGGACGCCCTCCCCCGACCAATGCCGGCGTCGAAGCACTGTGATGCGGGGCTCTGAAAGGTCGTTCCACAATCAATCCCTGTCCTTTGAGTTCACCAGCAATAGAGGCAATCATACTTGTTTCCAAAGCCTCTTGCCTGTTCATTGGCGGCAAAATAGAAGGCAATCTGGCCGCCAACATAGATTTTCCCGAGCCAGGAGGACCAACCATTATCACATTATGTCCTCCCGCAGCCGCAATTTCCAAAGCTCTTTTTGCACTCTCTTGTCCCTTGACATCTCTCATATCAAGCGAACTGTAAGCCAAATCAAAAACATCTTCTTCCGGCGCCTCAATTTTCAAATTTCCATGCAAAAAATTTATCAACTCTTCCAAACTTGCGGCAGGAACAATATCCTTTCCGCCTGCACAAACAGCTTCTTTACCCTGTTCTGCAGGACATATCAGCCCTTTGTTACTCTTTTGAGCCATAACCGCCGCCGGCAAAACACCGTTGACCCGAACAATCTTGCCGTCAAGCCCCAGCTCCCCCAACACCACATACGACGCCAAAGACTTTTGATCAACAATTCCCATGCCAGACAAAATTCCCAAAGCCAAAGGCAAATCGTAATGTGTTCCTTCTTTTACAATATCTGCCGGCGCCAAATTTACCGTAATTCTTTTCGGAGGTAACTTAATTCCCAAAGAAAAAAGTGCCGCTCTTATTCTTTCGCGGCTTTCAGCAACAGCCTTATCCGGCAGACCGACAATTGTAAAAGTAGGCATTCCTGCAGATAGCTGCACTTGCACTTCAATATCTATTGTTTGTAAACCATTAAAAGCAACTGTGTAACAGCGGGACAGCATTTTACCACCTTGGAGAGGTCTCATTTTCACGCCAACGGCGAGTCGGATAGGTACCGTCTTTCAAAAAGTCTCTTGAAGCAACTCCGTACGGAACCTCTTCCACCCTTGTGAAACACCTTTCCTCCAATGCCTGAGCACATTGCTCTGCGCTCACCTCCGGTGTATCTTGGCAACAAGCCGTATCACCGGTTCTTTGATTGACCAAAAAAATCGGATTTTTTAAATTTTGCGGAGTTGTAGCAATAACAACATCTTCCACACTGTCTTCACAAGCCCAGAATGCTTTGCAGGCATAATCAACCGTACAGGCTTGCAACAAAGCCACTACCGACACAAGAGAAAACAGCTTTACATATTTCATTATTTCAAATCCCATAAATTGCTTTTGCTGAATAATACTATTTTTATAGCATTTTGCAATAATTAATTAAGTTTTATCAAAAAAAGCTTGATTTAATAAAGTTTTAGGTTATATTGAGCGACGTCCCTTGCCGGGTTTATCTCGGCTATACATAGAGTTTGTCCTTATTATATAAGGGCTTTGTTGAGAATCCATAAGGAGATTTATATATGCAAAAATATGAAAGCGTGCTGATTGCACGTCAAGATCTCGGCGCCTCTCAAGTTAACAGCATTGTATCTGACCTTTCAGAAACAATCAAAAAAGAAGGCGGCGAAGTTGTTAGAGTTGATAACTGGGGTTTAAAAACTCTTGCTTATCGCATCAAAAAAAATCGCAAAGGTCATTATGTGTTGATGAACATCGAGGCTCCTGCTTCTGCCATTGCAGAATATGAACGCGTTATGCGCTTTAACGAAGACATAATTCGTTACATGACCTTGAAAGTTGATGAATTCTCTGAAGAGGTTTCATCTTCTGATGACAAAGAACCAATTGAAGAAGCGGAGTAATCGATATGACAAATAAATCTAATTCAAAGAGAAAAGGCTGTCCTTTTTCAGGTGAAGATGCTTTGAAAATCGACTACAAAGACGTAAAACTCTTGAGCCGCTACATCTCAGAAAAAGGAAAAATTATTCCTAGTCGCATCACTAACGTTTCGGCAAAGAAGCAAAGAGAATTAGCTTTGGCAATCAAACGTGCCCGCTACATTGCTTTACTTCCTTTCGTCGCTGATTAAGGAGAACAGAAATGGAAGTAATTCTTTTGGAACACGTTAACAAATTGGGTAAAATGGGCGAAAAAGTAACCGTAAAAAACGGCTATGCCCGCAACTACCTCTTGCCAAACAAAAAAGCCCTCCGTGCCACTGAAGAGAACATGGCCGTTTACGAACGTCAAAAGGCCGAGCTCGAGGCTCACAACAAATCTTTGTTTGATAATGCTACCAAACAAGCTCAAGATTTGGAAGGCTTTAAAATTGTGCTCATTCGCCAAGCTGCTGAAACCGGACAACTTTACGGTTCCGTCAGCATCAGAGATATTGCCGCAGCCATGAAAGAGGCCGGCAAAAACATTGAGCGTCGTTTCATCTCTCTTGAGCGTCCTATCAAAGATTTGGGTGTTTACAAGGTTAGTGTCAATTTGCACCCTGAAGTTACCCAAACCATTTTGGTAAATGTTGCTCGTACAGAAGATGAGGCAAAAAGACAAGAAAACAACTTTAATAAAGAATAAAAATAAAGTTGCAAAAAGAAAAGCTCCCGAGTCGGGAGCTTTTTTTGCTTTATAACAAAACCGATAGAAAATCTACCGGTTTTATATTTTCTAAAATCCTTCAGTATCCAAACGTTTTCTCAATTGTTTTCTAGATCTGCGGATTGCTTCAGCCTGACGGCGAGCTTTTTTCTCGCTGTTCTTTTCATGGCAGCGTCTCAGCTTCATCTCACGGAAAATACCTTCTCTTTGCATTTTCTTTTTCAAAACTTTCAAAGACTGTC
>JAGCFG010000022.1 GCA_017650255.1 Alphaproteobacteria bacterium
GGTGAACATTGTCATTGTGCAGAAAGACCGCAATTATATATAGATTTGCCTTTTGATGCTTATCAAATTCATTTTTTTAATGGAAAATTTATGCCCTTGTACCCTGCTCTTCCTTTGGGCGTTGAAGTTATGACACTTATGGAGGCAATTATCGACGGGGATGCAAAAAATTATGTCGGTAAGTATATTGATTTGGGAAAATATCCTTTTGCAGCGCTAAATACTGCCATGTTGGAAGAGGGATTGTTTATAAAAATTGATGCAAATGTTCGGGTGAATAAACCTTTGATGTTGATATATCATACAAAAACGGAAGAGCATTTTGTCAGCAATATTCGCAATGTTTTTGTTGCAGGAAAAGGTGCTTATGCTGATGTGGTTGAATATTTTTATCACAGCGGACATGATAAAGACTTTTATTTTAATAATATTGTGAATGAGTTCCATCTGGCGGCAGAATCAAAGATTAACCATTATAAAGTGCAGTGCGAATCGTTCAAATCTGTTCATATTGCGCTCAATTATGTCAGGGTTTTTGAAAATGCTTTTTATAAAAGTTTTTGTTTGCAAAAAGGTGCCGATTTGGGACGCAATGAAACAAAAGTTGAGTTATTGCAGGAAAATGCAAACTCGCAAGTTGATGCGGCATATATTATGAACGGTTGGGCAACGCTTGATACAACGACAGATGTTGAGCATTTGGCACCAAAAACAATATCTGATCAGTTGATAAAGGGTGTTGTCGGCGGAGAGGCCAGAGGAGTTTTTCAGGGGAAAATTCATATTGCTAAAGATTCTCAAGAAACCGAAGGGCATCAACTGCACAGGGCACTTTTGTTGAGCGACGATGCAGAAATTGATGTAAAACCGGAGTTGGAAATTTTTGCTGATAATGTAAAATGTTCGCACGGAGCAACTTGCGGCGAGCTCGACCAGAACCAGCTTTTTTATATGCGCTCACGCGGTATTGGCGAAAATGAGGCCAAGCAAATTTTGATTGATGCTTACCTTTTGGAGGTTATTAATCGTATTGACAACGAACAAATTAAAGAATGGGTATTGTCCAATGTATGATGTAGAAAAAATTCGCGCTGATTTTCCTATTTTGAACCAAAAAATTAATGGTAAACGAAACACTTTTTTGGACACGGCAGCCTCGGCGCAAAAACCTCAGTCCGTTATTGATACTATGATTGATATGTATACAAAGACTTATGCCAATGTGCACAGAGGAAGTTATTATCTGTCAGAGATGGCAACTGAGGCTTATGAAAATGCCAGAAACATTGTTAAAAATTTTATCAATGCAAAAAGTGAGAAAGAAATTGTTTTTACCCGTTCGGCAACCGAGGGGATGAACCTTGTGGCAGCTTCTTGGGGAATGAATAATCTTGGCAAGGGAGATGAAGTTTTGCTCTCCGAGGCAGAACATCACGGCAATTTGGTACCTTGGCAAAACACTTGTGAAAAAACCGGTGCGGTTTTGAGATTTTTTAAGGTTAATGATGACGGTAGTTTTGATATTGAAAATTTTTACAAACTACTTAACCCGAAAGTCAAGATGGTTGCCGTTACTGGAATGTCAAATATTTTGGGAACAGTTTTTCCCATAAAAGAAATTGCTAATGCTGCACATTTAGCCGGTGCTCTGTGTATGGTTGATGCTTGTCAAAGTATTGTCCATACGAAAACAGATGTACA
The DNA here is from genome assembly GCA_017650255.1 of Alphaproteobacteria bacterium. Classification (GTDB taxonomy): domain Bacteria; phylum Pseudomonadota; class Alphaproteobacteria; order RF32; family CAG-239; genus JAFUYI01. The sequence continues at coordinate 1,702 of JAGCFG010000022.1, forward strand.
GGATATCGGGTGTGATTTTATGGCCTTTTCGGGACACAAATTATATGGGCCGAGCGGGATTGGTGGTCTTTACGGGCGATATGAGCTACTATCCCAGATGCCTCCATATCAGTTTGGCGGCGATATGATTGAAAATGTTACTTATGAAAAAACAACTTTTACAACTCCTCCGGCGCGTTTTGAGGCGGGAACACCGGCTATTGTTCAGGCAGTCGGGTTCGGGGCTGCATTGCAATATTTGCAGGCATTAGGCATGGAAAATGTTAAGGCTCATGAGGAAGAGTTAATTGAGTATACTAATAAACGGTTGTCGGAAATTCCTGAGCTGAAAATTGTAGGAACGGCGCCGGATAAGGGCGGTGTTTTCTCTTTTGCATTGGGAAACATACACCCTCAGGATGTGGCATTTATTATGGATAAGGAAGGTGTTTCAATCAGAACAGGGCATCATTGCGCTCAACCGATTGTCAACCGTATGGGATATTCTTCTTTGGCAAGAGCATCTTTGGGATTGTATACAAATTTTGAAGATATTGATTGTTTTGTAAATGCTTTGAAAAAAGCGAGGACATTTTTTGACAGGTAAAAAGATGGAAAAAGAAGATAATATAGAAGAAACCGAGGCGAAATTGTTGCAAGCGCTTGCAGCCCAAACACCGGTGGAGGAATATTCGGTAAAAGAAGGCTCTCCCCTCAAAGAAGGTGAAAAAAAAGCTACTAAGGAACAAATTGTTGAGGCTTTGCGTACAGTTTGCGATCCGGAGATTATGATTAATATATATGACTTGGGTTTGGTTTATGAAATCAGACAAATTGACAATGGTGATGTTGAAGTTGATATGACTTTGACCGCACCGACATGTCCTGTCGCCGGCATTTTGCCGAAGCAAGCTGCAGAAGTTGTTGCCGCTCTTGATGGAGTTGGGGTTGCAACAATAAATTTGGTATGGGAGCCGGCTTGGTCGCCTGAGCGTTTGACCGAAGAAGCCAAAGCAATTTTAGAGATGTATTAATTCATCTATAAAAAATTTTTGAATTTTTGACAGCAATAAGATTGATTCAATTTCCGCAAATTCATTGTCGGCGTGCATGTTGGCGCCGTTGATGCCGTGCATTATTATTACGGAACTATCCGCAAACATTCTGGAATCGGTCGCTCCGCAAGAAGTTGTTATATTAATTTTTTTACCGATGATATTTTCTGCAATTTTGAGATATTGCCTTATATACAAATTGTCGGCATTCATATATACTCCTTGACTGGAGAGTAATATCTTGTAATCACAATTTGTTTTTGCGCAGATATTTTGCAATATGTTTTCGAGTTTTTCCAAGCTGGTATTTTCTGTCAAACGAAAGTTTAGCCTTGCCTCGGCAGAAGCCGGAACAACATTGTAGGTCGTCGGCGAATTTAGTGCAGTAACAACCATTGTATCCACCCAATCGGAAGCCGGTTTTTGCTCTAAAGGTGGAAAATATTTTTCCAACTCGTTGATTGCAGATATAACTTTTCTGATAGCATTTTCGCCTTGCCATGGTTTGGAACTGTGAGCATTTTTGCCTTTGGCAAGCAGTTCAACACTGACCGGATGCTTATATTTTTCTACCAAATTATACAAATCTCCGGCATCGGGATCCAATACTATTTTTGCTTTTATATTATTTAATTTTTGCAAATTTCTCATGCCGTTTGAGGTAGTTTCTTCGTCTGTAGTGATAAGAACACCAAAGCTAATTTTTTTGCCGATAGTATATCTTAGAGTGTCCAAACACACAGCAACAGAAGATTTCATATCAAGACTGCCGCGCGCAAACAATTTCCCGCTATCAATTTTGGGAATAAACATATCATCTTGCGCAGGAACAACATCAAGATGGCCGATTGCCAAAACATCAAAGTCATAGCTCTTACAATTTGACAGCAATAAAACCGGAGAAGCATTGTCAAAATTCCATTCATTAATGAAAATTCCATTTTCGGTAAAATTGTTTTTTATCCATTGCACTATTTGTTTGATTGCATTTTCGTTGCCGGAAATGCTTTTGATTTTGAGCATTTCTATAATATTATCGAGAAGCTGAGACATTTTTTTGACCGACAAGAGAAGTCTTTGAGTGTTTGGATTGTTTTAGCTTTATGCATTTTATTGCATTTTCTATTGTTGTATGAGCAATTTCTACATCACTTATGCAAAAATTTGTTTTGCCGTCCTTTTCGATTATGTGGTCAAAATCTTGTGTTTTGGCAAATGCGGAAAAACCTACGCCACGATAGAATTTTTCGGCATTCGTATTGTGGGCATTATACTCGATTATTAAACTGTTAAACCCTTGTTGGCGCAATTGCGGGATTGTTCTGCTCAGCAAAAAAGTTCCCAATCCATGGTGCTGCAATTCCGGTTCAAGGTAAATTTGATTCACTATTAAGGTTTTATCATCAAGTTTTACATCGCGGGTAAATTCAAGTTTTCTGACCCAACCGAACTCATAACCGTCGAGGTAGCCTTTTTCAACGTCACGTGACTGGTTGTTTTGCGGATTTTTGTAATATTCTGGCACTTGAGAGTATCTGACAAAGCCGACAGGTTTGTCATTTACGTTCAAAACAGCCACACACGATTCGCTGTCTTCGGCCATATTCCATAGCTTACGCAGGAAATAACTTTTGGTATAAAGTTTCATTTCTTCATCTGTTTTGTACTGACGTGACAGTTCGTTGTATGAACGCATATAAGCTTCTGCCAATGGCAAAATTTGGCTTAGTTTAGGTTCCAAATTTTTTATTGAAATTTTCATTTTTGTCCTCAACATTAGATTATGCCGCATATATATCTTTTTTGTTTGAACAAGTCAAATACTTTAATAAAAAACAATGGACTTTAATAATAATGGTGCTACAAATGTTTTAAGAGGTAAAAATGCAGATACAAGAATTGATAGAAAATTTTGAATTGCTTGATGATTGGGAAGATAAGTACCGTTATTTGATTGATTTGGGAGAGAAATTGCCTGCCTTTCCTCAACAGTTTAGAACGGAGGAATGGAAAATCAGCGGTTGCCAATCGCAGGTTTGGTTGGTTCCAGATTTTTCACAAGAAAATAAAATAACCTTCCTCGGAGACAGCGATGCTTCTATTGTCAAAGGTTTGATGTTTGTTGTTTTGTGCATTTTCGGCAATCAATCCCCACAGGTGATAAAAGATATTGATGTAACGGATATATTTGCTAAAATTGGTTTGGAAGAGCATTTGTCCCCCAGCAGAAGAAACGGGCTTAATGCAATGGTCGCAAAAATTAAAGAATATGCCCAAAACAGATGAGAGAAAAATATGAACATCCATGAATATCAGGCAAAAAAACTTCTGAATAATAACGGAATATTTATTCCAAAAGGGCAAATTGCGTACACTCCATTGGAGGCTCAAACGGTTGCAAAGAAAATTTCTCGCAAGGGGCCGTGGATTTTGAAAGCACAAATACATGCCGGAGCGAGAAGCAAAGGTCATTTTACTGAAAAAAATGCCGGTTTAGGCAGCGGTATAAGATTTGTTGAAAATCTTGAAGATGTTTATAAAAATGCAGGACAAATGCTCGGAGCAACTTTGGTTACCCCACAAGCAACGCAGGGTAACTATGTCAGCCGTATTTATGTTGAAGAGTTTATGAAAATCAAGCAGAGTTTTTATCTGGGAATGGGGATTGATCGGACATCTGCTTCGATTGTTCTTTTAGCGGCAAATACCAGTAATGAGGATATTGAAAAAATTGTTTCGGACTCTCCAGAAAAAATTTTTCGATCTCCTGTCGGCAGGCGCGGTCCTACAAAAAATCAGTCATTAAAAGTAGCAAATTTTTTGGAGTTAAATTCTCAAGCTACAGAGAATTTTCATAAGTTTGTTATGGGGATGTTCAAAACTTTTATCAATAATGATGCTATTATGGTTGAGATAAATCCTGCGGGAGTGTTATCCGGAGGAGAAATTGTTGCCTTGGATGCCAAAATAATACTCGATGATAAAGCGTTATTCAGACATCCAGATAATTTACCATTACGGGATAATGACAATCTTTTGCCTGCGGTAATAAAAGCTTCTCGCTATGGTTTTTCGTATGTTGAATATGGCGGCAATATCGGTTGTATTGTTAACGGCGAAGGTCTTGCTTGGGCAATGAAGGGACTTAATGCTAAGGGTTTTGATATCGGTTGTTCTTTGAATGTAAAGGGTGGTGTCGACAGAGACAAAATTGCCGCCGGCATAAAGATTATTGCATCCAACCCAAGGATTGATGGTATAATTATTAATATTTTTGGTGGTTTTTTACGCTGTGATTTGATTGCTGACGGGATTATCGATGCGGCGGCAGAAGTCGGATTGAATATTCCCATGGTCGTGCGTTTTGAGGGTACAAATCGCTCAAAAGCGGTAGAAATTTTGAAAAATTCCGCTCTTCCTTTGACCATGGCGGAAAGCACAAGCGATGCAATGGAAAAAATTGTAAAAGCCATAAAGGAGAACATGTAATGCCTTTTTTAGTTGATAAAAACACAAGGATATTAATTCAGGGCATTACCGGAACACAAGCATCTTTTCAAGTGCGAAGGTCCATAGAATATGGCAGCAATATTGTCTGCGGTGTTACGCCGGGCAAAGGAAAAACTGAACATTTGGGAGTGCCGGTTTTTGATACTGTGGCAGAAGCGGTGGCAAATACACATCCAGATGCAAGTCTTATCTTTGTTCCGGGAAGTTCTGTCAAACCGGCTGTTTCTGAGGCATTGTCTGCAGGAATAAAGCTTTTGGTATGTATTTCAGCGGGCGTGCCGGTTAATGATATGCTCGAGATAAACAATATGCTCTGTGTGGCAAAAGCAAGAATGATTGGTCCGAATACACCGGGGCTTATTGTACCAAACCAAACAAGAATGGGCATTTTTCCGGAAAATATATTCCATTCGGGTAATGTCGGAATTGTTTCTCGCTCGTCAACTCTTACATATGAAGCTGTTTTGGAGGTTAATCGGAGCGGCAAAGGAGAATCTGCCGTTGTCGGTTTAGGCGACGATATGGTTATAGGTATGAATTTTGCTGATTCTTTGAAGCTGTTCCATGAAGATAACGATACTTCAGCCATTGTAATGATTGGAGAAATGGGGGGAGTTTTTGAAGAAGAAGGCGCTGATTGGTATAAAAATTATAATAAGAAAAAACCGATAATCTGCTATATCGCAGGTGATGATCAGACTTTTAATAAAACAATCGGCTATACAAATGATATAATAACTCACGGACATATAACTCTGGAGATGAAAAAAAAGCATCTTAGACAATCCGGCATAATTGTTGTCGACAAAATGAACCAAATTCATGCAGCGCTGAGCCGGCTTTAATATGTTTAAGATGATTTTTGAGGACTTGTTGAATTTTTTGTTTCCTTACCAATGTTTGAGGTGCGGCAAAATTTTGAACAAAGCGGGATATTTATGCGACGAATGCGTTGATGAGATAAACTTTATTACTGCACCTTATTGTCATAAATGCGGTCATCCGTTGCAAGAAGAAAATGTGCAAGATGAGTTGCTTTGCGGAGGATGTAGCAAAAAGAAACATAGTTTTTATCGTTTTGCACGATCTGCAGTGGTTTATGATAACAGCAGTAAAAATCTTATTCTTGCTTTTAAGTTTTTTGACCAGACAGAAAATAGCGCTCTTTTGGCGGCAATGCTCAAAATTGCCGGCAAAGATATTTTTGAGGCGGGTGCAGATTTGTTGGTTCCGGTGCCTTTGCATTATACAAGGCTTATAAAGCGGAGATATAATCAGTCGGCATTGTTAGTGCAAAAACTGAGTAAAATGACTGATATTCCTTATGACAATTTTTCACTTATAAGAAAACGCAGGACAAAACCTCAAGTAGAGGTTTCGGGAAAAGAAAGGGCGACAAATGTGAAAAATGCCTTTGAAGTAAAATATCCTCAAAATGTAAAAGGCAGAAGAATAATTTTGGTCGATGATATTATGACTACAGGATCGACAGTCAAAGAATCCGCTCTCGCGCTCAAGAGAGCCGGTGCAAAATCGGTTGATATTCTCACAATAGCGCGAACAATTTAACGCTGTTCGAAAAAGTCTTTTCCAACGCCACAAACAGGACAAATCCAATCTTCCGGCAAGTCCTCAAAAGGAATATCGCCATCGTAGACATATCCACACACAGTGCATACCCATTGTTTTTCTTCGCTCATTTTTTTCTCCTTTTTATATGGAAGATAATAATTTTTTTAA
>JAGCFG010000023.1 GCA_017650255.1 Alphaproteobacteria bacterium
GATTTTATAAAATCTACAAAATATAAAAGAAAGTATGATGTATGTATTTCATTGGGTTTTAATTGTTTTACCTCTATGATTTTACGAAAATATTTTCTTCAAAAATACTCTTATCCATATGACTGGTCACGTGGTATAGATGAAGAAAAAGCCGGTGTTTTGGGGTTGGATAGAAAAATAGATCTTTTATGTAATGACTTCTCTCGTTGGATTGAACGTCAAGATATGGTGCTAATTGATGATAATAGTTTGAATGAAAATCCCAGTATGAACGTACGTAATGTATATACAGGGTTGCAGTATATTCACGATTTTCCTAAAAGTAAAACTATTGATGAAGAATATCCGAATTTTTATGCCAAATATATGAGAAGACGTGAAAGATTATTAAGCCTGCTGAATTCTGAAAAAAAAATTTGCTTTATTTTTTATGCCGGTATGAAATCTTTACCCAGAGAAAATATCAAAGTTAATATAACGGAATTTAGAAAAAATTTTTCGACTGCATCGGTAGATTTTCTATTTATTCAAAATAATCCTGATATGTCATTTGAAAAACTTGACTACGAGGTATTAGATAAAAGTGTATATCTAATTAGTTTCAATAATTATGCTTTTGATGAAATAGTTCAAGGTGATTTAGACATTGTAGGTCCTAGATTGGAAAAAGTAATTAATGCCCTCTGTACTAACGACAGCAAAGAATTGTATTATAGCGGTGCAAATTTACCAAGCAATGTAACTTCGAGCGGACAAAATCCAAGTTCGTATTTTCATGGTATTCTCACATATGGGCCATATATTAGCCTATCATCAGGAAGGTACAAATTTACGATTCAATATAGCTTATCTGATGAATATGGAGCATATTTCGATATAGTATCAAATGCTGGTAAAAAATTTTGGCTGAAACAAGATTTATCTAAAGATCAGACAGAATTGAGTTTTGAAATGGCATTTTATGAAGATGTTAAAGATTTAGAAATCAGAACTTTTTGCTATTTAAAAGATAATAAGAAAAACAATAAATTTATATTGCATGGTATTATGATAGGCAAGAAAGAAGCATAAAATAACAATATAAAAATATATTAGCATTAAAAAAGCCCCCGTAAAGGAGGCTTTTTTAATGGTGCCGCTAGTAAGAATCGGACTTACGACCCCGTCATTACCAATGACGTGCTCTACCACTGAGCTATAGCGGCGCGACGAAATGGAGAATACATATTTAAAAATTAAAATCAAGTAAAATTTTTATTTTTCTCCACAAAAAATTTTTTACCCAATAAAAAAGCGCCGTATACTATTACAGCGCTTGGATTTTCAGCCTTGAAAAAACAATAGTTTGCTATTTGTCTTGCATACCATTTCTACAGATTTTTCAAAACATAAAAAGTCATTAATTACACTTGGGCGGGTACAGAGGTCTCCTGACATTGAGCATTTAAGGTTGTGGGCTTTGCGCCACTTGTATTCCTCGTTGGTAATGTTGGTATAAAGGTCATCGTGGCTCCACCAAATGACGTCCAGCTCCATTTCATCATATTTCCATTTCGGTAGAGACGTAAACAGATCATAAGCCAAAAGGACAAGCGGGTTATAGCAATAACTTTCCTTAATGAGTTTCGGTATAATCAAAACCTTGTCGGAATCGGAGAGTTCCGTAAAGGACTTTTCAAGGATTGCAAAGAGCTCAAGTTGAGCCTGAGATTCCTGTGTCCAACAGACCTTGCAAAAGGCATCTACCCGCTTTTCGGGAGATATTGCCTTGTCATTCAAAATTTTCTTTGTTTCTTCCATAATAATATGATTTTTATAATAAATTTTCCGCTTGGTGATATAGTTTAATTTTTGCCCAATGTCAATAAATATCTTGATAATGTGATATTTGGTGCTATAATTCTCCTAATTTATTTTTTAAGGATTTTGTAATGACCGAAAAGAAAAAAACTCGCGCAGAACAGCGTTTTGAAAAAGAAGCAAAAATGCTACAAAAAAATTTGGAAAAACGCAAAAAACAACAAGAAGAACTGAATAGACTTAAAGAATTGAGGAAAAAACAAAATGGATCGACTGAAAATTAGGGGCGGAAAAAGGCTGGAAGGGAAAATTTATATCAGCGGGGCAAAAAATGCCGCCCTACCCTTGATTTGTGCCTCACTTTTGACCGACGAAAAGGTTATTTTGACCAATATGCCGATGCTCTCGGATATTAAATCGATGAATTTGCTCTTAGAAGAGCTGGGAACGACAATTGTGAGCAAAGATGAAATTATTGATGGAAACCCTTGTAAAAACTACACTTATTATACACCGGAGTTCAAAAGCCTTGTAGCGCCGTATGATTTTGTGCGCAAAATGAGAGCTTCTTACTATGTTTTGGGGCCGCTGCTCGCCAGAAAGGGCTATGTTGAGCTGTCATTGCCCGGAGGATGCGCAATCGGCGCAAGACCGATGGATATTCACCTTTCCGCACTTGAACAGATGGGTGCAACCATAGAAATTAAGAACGGATATGTTATTGCCAAGGCAGAAAAGGGGTTGCACGGCGCACATTTGTTGTTTAATATTGCTTCTGTCGGTGCTACCTGCAATGTTTTGATGGCTGCAACACTAGCAAAGGGAGAAACAATTATCGAAAATGCCGCCAGAGAACCGGAAATTGCCGATTTGGCAAAAATGCTCAACTCCATGGGGGCAAAAATCAGCGGCATCGGAACATCGATATTGCAAATTGAAGGGGTGGAAAGACTTAGAGGCACAATTCATAAAGTTATTGCTGACAGAATTGAGGCCGGTTCTTATGCCGTGGCGGCAGCGATTACACGCGGAAGGATTGAACTGATAAACGCGCAGGCTGAAACCTTGCAGACCCCAATCAAAATTTTGCGCCAAACCGGTGTTAATGTCGAAGAAAACGAGCGCTCGATTATTGTTGATGCAAGGGGATGTACTTTAACCGGTCAAGATATTATTACCGACTATTATCCAGGCTTTCCGACTGACTTGCAAGCACAATTTTTAACCCTGATGCTCACCGCTAACGGGGCTTCTATGGTTACAGAGACGATTTTTGAAAATAGGTTTATGCATGTGCCTGAGTTGTTGCGTATGGGGGCGAACATAAATGTTCACCGACATGCCTCGGCAATTGTCCGCGGTGTAGAAAAGCTGAACGGTGCTCCTGTGATGGCGACAGATTTGCGAGCATCTTTTGCTCTGGTGCTGGCGGGGCTTATTGCCGAAGGTGAAACCATTGTCAATCGTATATATCACCTTGACAGAGGTTATGAAAAACTGGAAGAAAAGCTGCGTTCTGTCGGCGCAGATATTGAAAGAATTAAAGATACAGAGGAAGAATAGATGTTGCCGGAAATTTCTACACTTAAAAACGGATTGAGAGTTGCAACTTTTTGTTATCCCCAGTTTGAAACGGTATCATTAGGCATTTGGGTTAATACCGGTTCGGCCTATGAACCCAAAGAGCTGAATGGAATTTCGCATTTTGTGGAACATATGGTTTTTAAGGGAAGCAAAAGCAGAAATTCCATTGAGATTTCTGAAGCAATTGAAAATGTCGGCGGTCACAGTAATGCTTATACGTCAAGGGAATTTACGGCTTTTTATGCAAAAATGCTGAAAGATGATGCCGAGATTGCTATTGATGTTATTGCCGAAATGCTAACTTCGCCATCTTTTTTGGAAGAAGAGCTGAAAAAAGAGCGTGAAGTCGTTGTGCAGGAAATTAACCAAACTTTTGATGATCCCAGCGATATAATCTTTGATTATGCGCAGGAGCAGGCTTTTCCAAACCAAGCAATGGGAAGACCGATTTTGGGGACCAAAGAGCTGGTCAGAAGCTATGGCGCCAATGAGCTGAGAAGGTATATGAAAAGCAATTATGCCGCAAGCAATATGATTGTTTGTGCGGTGGGCAATGTTGACCACGAAAAATTTGTAAAAATGGTCGAAAGCAGAATGGCAGATGTTGCTCAAAAAACGTCTTTTGTCTCAGAAAAACAAATATATAAAGGCGGATATTTTGCCGAAAAAAGAGATAATGAACAAGCGCAGGTTGTGTTGGGCTTTGAAGGTGTGAAACACGGAGCAAAAGACTATTATCCGACAATGCTTTTGGTTTCTGTTCTCGGAGGAGGAATGTCATCGCGTTTGTTCAAAGAAATTAGGGAAAAACGTGGACTGGTATATTCGGTTTATTGTTTTTCAAATAACCATACACAAAGCGGATTTTTGGGTGTTTCGGCAGCTACGGACAAAGAACAGATTAATAAAATGATGCCGGTAATGGTTGATGAAATAAAAAAAGTTTGTAATGAAAAAATTACCGATGAAGAGCTGTTGCGCGTAAAAACACAAATTAAGGCCGGTATTTTGATGTCGCTTGAAAGCTCTTCGTCTGTGGCCGAACGAATTGCCAGACAACAATTGATTTTTGGGCGATATATTCCAGAAAGTGAGATCGTCGAAAAGCTTGAAGCTGTTACCAAAGAAGATATTTTGAAAGCGGCGCAAAAAGTTTTTGCAACAAAACCTACTTATACTTTGGTGGGCAATATTGACGGGCATATTTCTTATGAGGATATTTGTCAGAAACTGAAATGATTGGAGGAAAAAATGTCGCGTGCAGAAGATATTTTTCAAAAATTGATTTATTTCGGCGAAGAAGCTATTGACGAGTTTATCATAAACTCGCAGACCGAAGAGTTGTTTTTGGATTTTAAGCGAGCCGATTCAAGTGGAAAAAACAATAATTCTCTGCATAAAGACGACAGGCGTAATTTGGCAAAATGTATCTCGGGATTTGGCAACTCTGAGGGAGGAGTTGTCGTTTGGGGGGTTGAATGTTCGCGCAATGCAGATGTTGGAGACGTGGCAAGAGCAAAGGTGAAAGTGCATAATGTTTATCGCTTTTTGAGCTGGCTTGAGAATGCAATATCAGGATGTACAATTCCTAGCCATAACAAAGTGCGTAATCACATTATAAGCGTGGATAAGAAAGGCGACGGCTTTGTCGCGACATATATCCCCAAAAGCGAATTGGCACCATTGATGACCACAATCGGCAACACATTTTATATTCGTTCCGGCTCAAACAATGTTCCGGCGCCCTATTCTGTTTTGGCAGGCATGTTCGGTCGGCGTCCACAGGCCGAAATTGAGCTTTTGATTACCGACAAAAGCTTGGAAATTTTGGAAAATTCGGAAGCTGATATCCTATATCCCTCAAGCATTGATTCACCTCCGGAAAAATATATGAAAATCGGTTTTGTTATCAGGGGCAACAATCAAAGTAATGTTATTGCCAGAGAATTGTATATGTCTTGTACAACCTCTTCTGACGGCGGAGAATATAATAAGGTGCGTTTTTTGAACTATAACCAAATGGACACAGTTGCAGGACTTGATGGACAGCTGAATATTATTACTCGTCCAGAATTGCGAGTGCCGCCCAGAAGTACGGTAAAATTTGCCACAGTAGAAATGATTTTCAGCCCGTATATTGAAGAAGACTTTTTGCTTGATGGAGTGATTGGTGCCGATGGAACAGCTCCGCGCAATTTTAGAATTTATATTCCAAAGAACAAGCTACGCTCTTTTGTTGCCAAAGCTATGAGAGAAGAAGCTCAGGAAGGCGTGCTCCTAAACGAGTTCTTCGGTGAATATATGAGCGGAGATTTTTGATATGCAGAGAATTGAAATATATACGGACGGTGCTTGTTCCGGCAACCCCGGAGCCGGCGGCTGGGGAGCACTGTTGCGTTGGAAAGACGTGGAAAAAGAATTATCCGGAGCTGAGAAAGATACCACAAATAACCGAATGGAGATGACTGCGGTAATACAAGCTTTGCAAGCATTGAAAAGGCCTTGCAATATTACTTTGTATACAGATAGCAAATATGTTATGAATGGTATTACCGAATGGCTGCCAAACTGGAAAAAGAACAATTGGCGGACATCAAACAAAAAATCGGCAGTAAAAAATGTTGACCTTTGGCAAAAAATTGATGAACTGATTGCTATCCATGAAATTAGATGGGTATGGGTGAAAGGACACGATGGTAACCCTGACAACGAAAGAGTTGATTCATTGGCCAGAAATGCTATTTTGTCGTTGGCTGAGTGATTGAAAAGTTCTTTATTATCCGTTCAAGTTCATATTCTTCCAAAACTTCGGGCAAAACAACACCGTCAGGAGCAAGAGGACTGAAAAGCACATAAAATGGCAGTCCGCTGCGCTGATGTTTTTTCATAAACGCAAGAACTTCTTTATCATAATTGGTCCAATCAATGTTTATGCTTTCTACTCCCAAAGATTGCATTGCGGCTTGGAATGTAGGCAAATTGAGAGTGGTAAAATTGTTATAGTGACAGGTTAGGCACCAATCTGCTCCGACAGAGACAAGAACTGTTTTTCCGTTTTTTACATATTGATCAATTTTTTCCAATGCTGTGCCAGCTTCGATAGTTGACTGAACTTTTTCATAGTGGCGAATATAAGCCATTTTACCATCTATAAGAGATGTAATGAATAAGACACCTACAATAACAAGCAGAAAAATTTTGATGCGTTTTTTGACGTAATTATTGAGTGCCTCGTTTCTGTCATATTCCAACTCTGAGTTTAGGGACATTAACCAAAGCAAAATTGTGCTTAAAAAGGTATAAATACCAAGCCTTATCACAAAATATGCATCTGTCTGCGCCAAAATTACGGAAAATAGCCAAGCAATGGTCAACAAAAGCATTAAGGCCATTATGCGGTTTAGGGTTTGCATCCATGGGCCGGGAGTGGGCATAATTTCTATAAATTTCGGGAAAATACAAAAGATTATATAGGGCAGTGATAAACCAAGTGCTACCGACATTATTATGCTGTATATGTCGACAATGCTTCCTGATAGAGCAAAACCAATCGCAGTTCCAAGATATGGGGCCGTACAAGGAGTTGACATTAAGACAGCCAAAGTACCGGTCAAAAAGTGTATTGTTTGCTCGGATTTGATGGGTTTTAGGACTTTTTGTTGCAGATATGACGGAAATTCGATTTTTATTATTCCGCAGACCATCAACCAAAAGATGAGAACGGCAAAAATTATGGTTATTAAGAAATAAGGATTTTGAAATTGCATTCCCCAACCGATGTTCATCCCTATATACTTGAGAAAAGCCAAAAATGTGGCCAAAATTAAAAAGCTGAGAAAAATGCCCAATGTGGTATAACCAAAGTTTTTTCTTACATTTTTCGGACGGGTGGCACCAAATTTGGTGAGAGAAAAAATCTTGATTGCCAGAACAGGAAAGACACAGGGCATAAAGTTAAGGATTAAACCGCCCAAAACGGCTAAAAAGATTAGTTTCAAATTAATTTTTTCGGCCAGAGGTATGGTTGGAAGTCTTGTGGAGGCGCCTTCTTCAAAAGAATAATAGATGTTTTTGTTGATGATTAAAAATATTTCAAATTCTTTATTGTCGAGCTTGATATCTTTTTGAATTGGGATAAAACGAATTACGGCTTTTTTGTTGTCTATTGAAATGCGTGGAGTTTCAAAAGCAATTCTATCTTCGCTGTTGATGTATACACTCAACTTGTTGATTTTCTTTTTTGAAGTTAGGGAAACTTCCAGAATCTGCGAATCATCGGAAATTGTTTTTATGCCGAAGCTATCAATTTGCAATTTGCCATAATCCGATTGGAGTTTATTCATGTGGCTTTGATACACAAAAGTTTCGACAGCACTGTTTTCTACTTCGTTGTTTTCGACCATAAGTTCCGGAGAAAAATGTTTGCTCTCGCATTGATTTTCTTGATTACAAACATCAAAAGTTATATCTGCCTTGATGTGTACTGGGGCATCAGTATTTTCGGGATAAAAAGTTACGGGAATTGCGGTTTTGTAAGCATAAACACTTCTATCGATATTGTCAGGCATAATCAGTCTTATGGGAAAAGGAAGGAAAACCTCCCAATTTTTTAGGTTTTCAGAGCCCTCAAAGCTGATTTGCGGTTTTGAATAAAGTCCGTCATTTGCCACAACATATTTATCAATGGGGATAATAATATCAATGACTCCTCTAATTTTTTCGATACCTTTTGCATTGGTAAATTCTGAGAGTATACGAGTATCAATGTCGTCAGCCGTGTACCAGTTGCCGATACCTTGCATGCCGGTCAAAGGGCTTGGATACAACACATCATAAAACGGCAATTTTTTCCACTCGAGTTTTCCGACAATGTTAACAAGTCCCTCAAAAGTGCGTTTGTTTTCGTCGATATCTTTTTGAAATTTTGCAACTACAGATTTTATATCTCGGGCAGAATTAGTATATGGCACAACGCTTTTTATATCGGTAATAAGTACGCCTCCGTCTTTGTTTTCAATATATTCTCTGGGTTCTTCAAGGTTTGCGTATTCCGAGTCTTCAAAAACTACAGGAGGGTTTTCCGGCATTAAAAATTTTGTCTGATATTTTTTATATAAGTCATATGCATAGTAGTAAAAATTCAGTCCTTTGCGAATATAGTTCTGCATCTTTTCCTGCTCTTGCTCGCTAAGTTCAGGAAAAAAACGACTTACATCCTCGCTCATATCCTCATTTATTTTATCTTCGGGATATTTGTCATAAAAATATTTTGTAATAAGGGCAATGTTATCAAGTTTTTCTTTTAAGGTATGTTCTTCAAAAGTTTTTTCCGGAGAAAAAATTATTTCTGCGGCATTTGCGGGGCCTAAGATAAAAAACAGGGAAAAAAGTAAAATTAATGTGATTTTTTTCATTTATTGCCGTATAAAAGGTTTAAAAGTACAAGATTTTGTGTTATTATATAATACAGTTGTTTAATAAATGGTATAGCGAGGAGAAAAAATGGATAAGGATTATCTTGTAGGCAAATGTCTTGTTGCTATGCCAAATCTTGACGATACTCTTTTTTCACACAGTGTAGTTTATGTGTGTTCTCATGGTGAAGACGGAGCTATGGGCTTTATTGTAAACAAGCAGATAAAAGAATTTTATTTTTCAGATTTAATGAATCAGCTTAATATGCCCTATTCTTCTAACTTGGACGGTATTGTCCTGCACCAGGGAGGGCCGATAGATCAAATCAGAGGTTTTGTGCTGCACAGCCGCGATTATGACTGCAGGGGAACTCTGCCCATAAATGCCGATTTTGCCATATCTTCTTCTGTTGAAGTCTTACATGACGTTGCTTTTGGTATCGGTCCTGCATATAATTTGGTTGCTTTGGGCTATAGCAGCTGGGTATCAAAACAGCTGGAGGGAGAAATTATCAATAACGATTGGCTTGTGACCGAGGCTTCGATAGATTTGCTTTTTAAGACTCCGGATAATGACAAATGGCAAAAGGCTGTTGATGAGCTTGGTTTTGACATTAAGGATTTGTCATTGCGAACAGGCCGGGCTTAAAATATTTTTTGCTTGATAAAATGTAAAAAAGTCTTGATTTTCAATGCACTTAGATAACTATTTAAATAGATTTTTTATTAGAAAAGGAAAACTTATGTACGACGTATTAAAGACCATCAATTCACCGGCTGATGTAAAAAAGCTGAATAATAAAGATTTGGAAATTTTGGCAGAAGATATTCGCGAAGCCTTGTTTAATCGCCTGACAAAAGTCGGCGGTCACTTCGGCCCTAATTTCGGAATTGTAGAAGCAGAGATTGCAATGCACTATGTCTTTAATTCGCCGGAAGATAAGTTTGTTTTTGATGTTTCGCACCAGAGCTATCCTCACAAAATGCTAACCGGGCGTAAAAACGGTTATATTGATGATGACTGTTTTAGTGAAGATTCAGGATATACAAATCCAGATGAAAGTGTGCATGATTGGTTTAATGTGGGGCATACTTCGACCTCAATTTCTTTGGCAACAGGTTTGGCAAAAGCTCGCGATTTGCGCGGCGGCAAAGAAAATGTGGTTGCGCTTATAGGAGATGGTTCTCTGACAGGCGGAGAGGCTTTGGAAGGACTGGATTTTGTCGGCTCGGAGCTGAAATCTAATTTTATCATTATTGTCAATGATAATCAGCAATGTATTGCAGAAGGGCACTGCGGAATTTATCATCATCTGGAAGAATTGCGCAAAACCGACGGCAAATCACAGAACAATTTTTTCAAGGCCCTAGGACTGGACTATGTTTATGAGAAAAACGGCAATGATATTCTGGCGATGATTAAGGTTTTACAAAAGGTGAAAGATATTGACCATCCGATTGTAGTGCATATTAATACCCAAAAAGGAAAAGGCTATAAACTTGCCGAAGAAAATCGTGAGGCTTGGCACTGGTGTATGCCTTTTGACAGAAAGACCGGAAAATGGAATTTTGAGTTTCCGAGTGAGACTTATACAAGTTTGACTGCTGAGTATATTATGAACAAAGCCGCAAAAGATAAAGATTTTGTGGTTATCACACCGGCAATGCCGATGACTGCCGGATTGCTACCGGAATTGAGAGAAAAACTCAAAGACCAATATGTTGATGTCGGAATTGCGGAAGAACATGCAGTTGCAATGGCTTCAGGGGTTGCAAAAGCCGGCGGAAAACCTTTGGTTGTTACGGCGGCAACTTTTATGCAACGGACTTATGATCAAATTTCACAAGATGTGTGCATCAATAACAATCCGGTAACAATATTGCTGAACTATGCTTCTCTTGAAAGTTTGACAGATGTTACACATTTGGGAATTTTTGCAATTGCAGCTTTTTCCAATATACCAAATTTGGTAGTTTTGGCACCTTCTTCCAAGCAGGAATATTTAAATATGCTGGATTGGTCTATTGAACAAAAAGGACATCCGGTAATGATTTTAATCCCCGGAAATGAGGTTACAAATCGTGAGGCTGACAAAGATTATGACGTTTTGAATAAATTTAAGGTTGAAAAAAATGGGGAAAAAGTGGCAATTTTGGCGCTTGGAGATTTTTATCAAAGAGGTGAAACCTTGGCTTTTGCCATTGAAAAAGAGTTGGGTTTTACCCCGACACTTATTAATCCGCGTTTTGCTTCCGGTGTGGATGAAAAATTGTTGAACGACTTGCTCAAAAATCACCAGATGGTGATTACGCTCGAAGATGGCATATTGGATGGCGGATTTGGGCAGAAAATTGCAGCTTTTTATGGCGATAAGGATATAAAAGTCAAAAATTACGGGTTGAAAAAAGAATTTTATGACCGATATAATCCCAAAGAGCTGCTGAAACAGCTAGGAATGACAAATGAGCAGATTATTGCTGATATTGAAGTAAATATAAATTTTTAAGGAGATTGTGCTATGATGAATTTTGTTATTTTTCTATTGATCATTGCCGGTGGATTGGGATTTTTTCACTTGGGCAGAGTGAAGATGAAAAACAAGGCAGAAATGGCAAAATTTGAAGAAAGAGTAGTATTAAAAGCTGATTTGGGCAAAGTTTTGATTGTTTATTATACTTTGAGCGGCAAAACAAGAGATATTGTTACGCAAATAGCCAACAAAACCAATGCAGATGTATATGAAATTAGGACAAAAGAGGTATATTCTTCGCCCTCGGTTTATTTGAAAAGCAAAAAGGAACTTAAGTCGAAGAATTATCCGGAAATTTTCAAAGATAGCCTGCCTGATGTCAGTAAGTATGATTTTGTTTTTGTCGGCGGTCCGGTTTGGTGGTATACGATGGCACCGGCAATGTTCAGCTATTTGAAAGATACGGATTTCGGCGGGGTTAAGGTTGTTCCGTTTTCTACCCAAGGGAGCAATGTCGGCTCATATTTTGAAGATTTTGCAAAAACGGCAAAAAATGCAAAAATTTTACAAGGCGAGAAATTTAACAACATGGATGAAAGATATCAGCTGCAGGTTTCAAACAAAGTTAATGCCTGGCTGAACAGACTTTCAAAATAGATATATGAAGTATAAAAAAAAAGAGGGGGACTTTGCAGTCACCACCTCTTGAAAAAAATTCTTAACGAAGAAATCCGGGTACGGAGAGAATGCGTCCGTTTTCGTCACGGACACAATCTTTATGCCCTGTCGCCGGAGCGACGACGTCGCACCTTCCTTCAATCTGAGCCCTTTCCAAAACCATCGCCGATACTATATAGTACGTTCCTTCCTTGGGTTCCGGAAGGTCAGTCACAACCCCGAATGACTGGACGGCGATACGATTATCGTCGAATTCGGAGATGGTTTGTGCCACCCGAGCCACCGTTCCTGATGGTTCGAAAACCCTGCCATCGTTAAGTTTGATGGCATGAGGCGTGCAGTTGATGAAGTTGACGCTGTTGTTGCTCTTGTTGCTGTTCGTCATAACTAATTTTTTTTAATCTTAAAAAACATCGGAATTTATAACTCTGAGATTTTGTTCCTTATGCTTCTGATAAATTTTCGGTTGAGTTTTAAATTGCCTCAAGTTCCTTGAACCGAGGTGGACGATTTTGCAACATGTCCAACGATATTTTTTAATCGCCGCAAGGTTAATTCCTCACTCTACAACCTACTCTTTTTATTTTCTGCATATATCGCAAAAAGTCCGTCATATATTCTTTTGTTTTTTAAGCCTCAACGATAAAGTAGCATAAATTTTCATCGTTGAGATTAAACATATACCGCCAAAACTTAAAGTTTTGTATGCTCGCGGGGCTATAATCCTTATTGTAATGGAAATTTGTTTGAGATGCCACCCTCAAACAACAAGAAGAACATATAACCCGCGAATGCGGTAAAGATAGTTAATAATATATACTGTCTTTAATATGTTTAGAATTTTAATATACCACATTTTTGTATCCATAACAATAAAAATCGTATTTCTAATTTGCTGAAATTTCTTGAATTTTTATTTTGAGTTTGCTAGAATTGCCCGAGTTTCAATAAGAAAGGTTTAACAATGTCATTTTTTGATTATTTGAATGAGCGCGGCTATGTATATCAGGTCACAAATGAGGCTGAAGTAAAGAAAAGTATTGACGGAGATAAGCCGATTACTTTTTATTTGGGCATTGATCCAACAGCAGACAGTCTGCATATCGGGCACTTTTTTGCTTTGATGATGTTTCGTTTGTTGCAAAATCGCGGTCACCATGGGATTTTGGTAGTTGGGGGAGCAACGGCTTTGGTCGGTGACCCGACAGGAAAATCTGATATGCGTAAAATGATGACCAAAGAAGCTGTGGCTCATAATGTGGCCGAAGTCAAAGAATTGGCAAAACGTTTTATCAAGACGGACGGAGATAATCCGGCACTGATTTTAGATAATTCGGAATGGATTAATCAGCACAGCTACGTAGATTTTTTGCGAATGGTCGGTGTGCATTTTAATGTGGCAAAAATGCTGGCTTCAGAGGCATATTCTAAACGTATGGAAAACGGAGGACTTACCTTTTTGGAAATGGGGTATATGCTGATGCAGGCTTATGATTTTGTATACCTTAATCGCAAATACGGCTGTACTTTGGAAATCGGTGGTTCTGACCAATGGGGTAACATTGTGGCAGGAACGGAACTTAGCCGGAAGATGAATATTCATGATGAAGGAAAATCGCATGAAGAACGTCCGGATACTTTCGGACTTACTTGTCCGCTTTTGATGACCAAAGAAGGCAAAAAAATGGGCAAAACAGAAAGCGGTACTCTTTGGGTGGCACGTGATAAAACCACGCCTTATGCTTTTTATCAATATTTTTACAATACGGACGATGCCGATACCGAAATGTTGCTAAAGCTGTTTACGGATATTCCGAGTGATGAAATTGAGTCTTTGTGCAAAAATGATATTGTTGCGGCAAAGAAGCGAATGGCTTTTGAAGTTACAAAACTGGTACACGGAGAAGATGAGGCCAATAGGGCTGTAGAAGCATCTAAAGCTCTTTTTGCAGAAGGAACTGATATGTCCGATGTGCCGACAGCGCAGTTGGAGAAAACGGCTTTGGATGGTGGTATGGGTATTTTGGATTTGGTGACAAAAGTCGGTTTTATTCCTTCTAAGGGTGAAGCAAAACGTTTGATACAACAAGGAGGCCTCTCTTTGAATGGAAAGCGAGTTTCTGCACCGGAGCAAAAAATCAGTATCACTGAGGTGGAAAATGATGCTCTGCTTCTCCAAAAGGGCAAAAAGAATTTTTTGCGTGTAGTGCTAAAGTGATTATACCTTAGGAATATGGTCGGGACTATAGGATTACTTCGTTCACTTCGGCAATAGGCAATGCCCACCGGCGTATTTTCATCCGCCTTTGCCTTGTAGTCGAACCTACTTCTTCGTAGGTTCGAATGAATCTCATATTTCGACCATAAAAAAAGCCACCCGCAAGGGGTGGTTTTTTTATGGTCGGGACTATAGGATTCGAACCTACGACATCTTGCTCCCAAAGCAAGCGCTCTACCAGGCTGAGCTAAGTCCCGAATGTATAA
>JAGCFG010000024.1 GCA_017650255.1 Alphaproteobacteria bacterium
ATAAAAAAATCGCCGAACCCTAAAGTCCGACGATTTCTTCACAATCAGGCAAATCTCATAATCATTAACTTAATCATGGCAAAAAGCCCTTCGAACAGATACAACCAAACCACTGAGAAAACAATCACCTGAGCAAAAGCCAAAAAATCATTCTGCATAGTAGTATGGTACACCAAAGAAAGAATAACCCAAATAAGAAAGGCCACCGACAGCAACACCCCACATGCTAGCCTCGCTTTCTTTCGATTTGGACTAGGAAAGATGAACAATTGTTTTTTTGAAGTATTCCCCCAAAAAACATTTACCATCGCAGCGACAAGCAGGCATATCAGCGCAAGCAATATTGCCGGGTTGGTAAAAATAACCATTAAAATAAATTCAATCATACTATAATTTTTTTTGGTGAATAATAGGCATATATATACAAATCTCCTTTGTTCCTAGCACAAAAACACCAAAAAGTAAAGTTATTTTCGTCAAACCTTTTGTTCAAAAAAAGGCCGTCGAACCATAAAAAGTTCAACGACCTATATACTAAGAAACAATATACATCCAAAGTAGATGAAGTCCCATAACAACGCAAATAAAAATAAAAGTCAAAATAGCCACGACTACCTGCGCTAACAGGAGAAAGATCCATGAAAATCCGATCAGAAAAATCAGATTCACAAAGTCATACCAGACTGTCGTATGGTTGGCAATAACAATCACCAGCCACAGAGCCATCACCGCGGCAACACCGACACGATAGAACCACTTTGGCCAATTCTCATAAGGATCATCAGGCCTCAAGAGAAAAATTTGCGCAGTCTCAGGGCCTCTGCCCCAAAAAAAGACCACAACAGCCAACACAGCCAAAATCGCAAGAGCAACATAGACAAGCGGCTGCAGACTTGCCAAACCAAAAATGTTTATTGTCATAATTTATTAAATTTAGGAACAAAATAATTTTCAAAAGTATTAGATATCTAGCACACAAAAAACATTCTGTCCACAAAAAAATCGTTGAACCATAACAGTCCAACGATTTTCAAATTTTTACTTAAATATGTCTACAAACAATTTTCCGGTACATACGATAATAAAAATCAATAATGCATACAAGGAAAGCACTATCCCAGACAGTATGCACACTGCAGCAAAAACAAGAAGATATACCAACAGCATCACATACAACCAAACACCAGAAAATCCCAGCAGAAACACAAAATTAATTACATCTCCCCAAAATGTCTGGTGATTGAGAATAACGACAACAAGCCAAATAATCGTTACCACAACAAGAATAGCTTTATAAAACCATTTAAGGCGAGGAAAAAAAATAAACAGTTTGCTGTCTTCAACTTCATGAGGCGGCAACAAAGCCGACAAAGAAACTATACTCAACAGCAACAACGCCACCCAAACAAAGGGTTGTGCATAATCCAAATGAAAAACATTAATATTCATAATAGTAATTTTTAAACAATCTCCGCCCTAACACACAAAAACAATTTTGTCCACAAAAAAATCGTTGAACCACAAGAGTTCAACGATTCTTTTTCAGTCAAAGCCTTCATAAATCATCTTCATTTGGATCCATCTTACCGAACAGTGTCATAATAAGCAGAACTAAATAGTATAAAACCATTATCACGCAGACAAGCGCCGACACAACCAGTATAAATACCAAAGCGGCCACAAGCCCAAATAGCGGAGAAACTCCGATAAGAAACACAAAGTTCACCAGGTCATTCCATACAGTCGTGTGGTTGGCAACAATAATCGCTACCCACAAACCTACGATGGCAAGCGACAGCACCCAGTTAAAGATTTTGAGACGTTTTTGCTCTTCCGGATAATATCCGACAGAAAGTTCTCTGTAGAACAAAACATTAGGAATAGCCATAAGCGCAATCAGCGCCAGCACAACCCAAACAAGGGGTTGGCAAAAACTCAAATCAAAAATGTTAATAGTCATATTGTATAAATTTAGAACAGAATAATTTTTCATTTAGACGTTATATAACACCATATCTTGATAATTGTCCACAAAAAAAGCACCCTAAAAAGGGTGCTTCTTTATATTCAAACTGTCTAAAAATTAGTTAGCAGCTTTAACAACTGTTACAGCACGACGGTTTTGAGCCCAAGCAGCTTCGTTGCTACCCAAAACAGCCGGTCTCTCTTTACCATAAGAAATGGTAGAGATTCTGTCAGCATCAATGCCATTAGCTACCAAATAAGATTTTACAGCATTTGCACGACGCTCACCCAAAGCCAAGTTGTATTCTCTGGTACCGCGTTCATCGCAATAACCTTGAACAATTACATCAACTTTTTCGTGGTTCTTCAACCATTTAACTTGAGTGTCAAGAGCTTCTTCAGCATTGTTGCTCAAAGAAGAGCTGTCAAAAGCAAAGAATACTCTGTCTTCGGCATTTGCCATAAAATTGCGGGCATCTCTGGAGTCGCATTCGCTGCCGCCAAACCACTCACTGGTTGTAGAACAAGCAGACAACAAAGCTACAAAGCAGAACAGACCTAAAAGTTTTTTCATTTTATTTCTCCATATATGGTTTTAATATTTTCATTAAATACATCTGCTAACTTAAGCAATAAGAATTAATTTTTCAATAACAAAATGCAAAAAAATCAAAAATTGTGTCTTTTTTATTTTTTCATTTCGCAATTTTTACCACAAACATCCACTATAAAAACTCAGAAAATAGGACAAATAAGCAATTTCTGTATTAGTTGCCCACTATAAAAACTCGGATAATGAGGCAAATAATAAGAAACAAGAGCGAAAGTACCGCAGCGTACAAAAAAAGTACGTGAGGAAACTTTCGTCTCGCAGTTTCTGTATTAGTTGCCTCATTATACGAGTTTTTACTCAGAAGGCGATTTATGAGGCTAATAATAAGAAAAAACTCCTTTAGCGACAGGAGTGTACATAAACGTACATGACTTAGCTAAAGGAGTTTTTTATGTATTAGGAGCCCATAAGGCGCCTTCTAATTAGCAGGCTTTTTTGCAGCAGCAATTATTACCACTACCTTCCTTCTTCTCATCATTTTTATGACGAACTGCAGCTTGAGCAGCAGCAAGACGAGCTACCGGAACACGGAACGGCGAACAAGAAACATAGTTCAAACCGCAAGTCTGGAAGAAGTCGATTGATGCAGGGTCACCACCATGCTCACCGCAAACACCGAGCAAAATTTTCGGATTTGCAGAACGAGCTTTGCAGCAAGCCATCTTAACAAGCATACCGACACCCTCGACATCGATAGATGCAAACGGGTCTGCAACATAAACACCGCGAGCACGATATTCATCCAAGATAGCACCTGTATCATCACGGCTCATACCGAGAGTTGTTTGTGTCAAGTCATTGGTACCAAAGCCAAAGAATTCAGCAGATTGAGCCAACTCATCAGCCTTCAAAGCTGCACGTGGCAATTCAATCATTGAACCGACTTCATATTCAACCTTTTTACCTTTTTCGGCAAAAACTTTCTCGGCAGTTGTGTCGATAATGTTTTTAACGATATCGAGCTCTTTCTTTGAACCTGTCAAAGGAACCTCAATTTCCGGAATAACTTTAATACCGGCATCTGCACATTCGATAGCAGCCTCAATAATAGCTCTTGTCTGCATCTCACAAATTTCCGGATATGTAATCGGCAAACGGCAACCGCGGTGACCAAGCATCGGGTTAGCTTCGTGCAAAGCATCAGCACGATTCTTAACTTGTTGCAAAGTCATACCCATTTTGTTTGCCAACTCTTGCATTTCGGCATCTGTGTGCGGCAAAAATTCGTGAAGCGGAGGATCGAGCAAACGAACAACAACCGGCAGACCATCCATAATTTTGAACAAATCCTTAAAGTCTTGTTTTTGATAAGGCAACAAACGAGCCAAAGCAGCACGACGACCTTCTTCATTGTCAGACAAAATCATTGCACGCATATCAGGAATTCTCTCGGCATCAAAGAACATATGCTCTGTTCTGGCCAAACCGATTCCTTGTGCACCAAAGTCACGAGCTTGCTGAGCATCTTTCGGAGTTTCTGCATTTGCACGAACATCCATGGTACGGAGTTCATCGACCCACCCCATCAATTTACCAAAGTTACCACTGTTGGTATCAGCCTTAACTGTCGGAACTTGACCTTCAATAATCTGGCCTTTGCCGCCATCCAAAGATACCCAGTCACCTTCTTTAACAACAACACCTGACTTTGTTGTCATGGTCTTGTCTTTATAGCTGATGACAATATCATGTGAACCAGACACGCAAGGAGTACCCATACCGCGAGCAACAACCGCTGCGTGAGATGTCATGCCGCCGCGAGCAGTAATAACACCTTGTGAGGCATGCATACCACCAATATCTTCAGGAGAAGTCTCGTTACGGATAAGAATAACTTTTTCACCTTTTGCTGCCCAAGCCTCAGCATCTTCTGCACAGAATACTGCACGACCTACAGCTGCACCAGGAGAAGCAGGGAGACCGGTAGCAATAACGTTTTTCTTGGCTTTCGGATCCAACATTGGGTGCAGCAACTGATCCAATTGATCAGCACCAACGCGCATAATAGCTTCTTCTTTATTGAGCAAACCTTCTTCAACCATCTCAACAGCCATGCGAACAGCTGCTTGAGCTGTGCGTTTGCCGTTACGGCATTGCAACATCCACAATTTTCCATGTTCAATGGTAAATTCCATATCTTGCATGTCTTTGTAGTGAGCTTCCAAATTATTGCGTACATCAACCAATTCTTTGTAAAGATTTGGCCATTTCTCTTCCAAAGAAGTGCCGTCACCCTTAGAACCCATCGGTTGCGGAGTTCTGATACCGGCAACAACGTCTTCACCTTGGGCATTAACCAAATATTCGCCGTAATAAACATTTTCACCTGTTGCAGGGTCTCGAGAGAAGCAAACGCCTGTCGCACAATCATCACCGGCATTACCAAATACCATGGTTTGAACATTAACAGCTGTACCCCAGTCGCCAGGAATATTATTCAACTTACGATAAGTAATCGCACGATCAACCATCCAAGAGCCAAATACGGCGCCGATTCCTGCCCACAATTGATCCCATGGATCTTGCGGAACAATTTTACCGATTTTCTGTCCGATTTCTTTATATTGAGCAACCAAAGCCTTCAAATCATCAGCTGTCAAATCTGTATCAGAGGTATAACCTTTGGATTTTTTCATATTTTCCAAAGCTTCTTCATACAACTCCAAGTCTGCACCCAAAACCACATCAGAGAACATCTGCAAAAAGCGGCGATATGAGTCATAAGCAAAACGCTCCGAACCCGAAGCTTTTGCCAAAGCTTTAACTGTTTCATCATTCAAACCAAGGTTCAAAACCGTGTCCATCATACCCGGCATAGAAACTCTTGCACCCGAACGAACCGAGAAAAGCAAAGGATTGTTTGCATCAGCAAACTTTTTACCCATAATCTTTTCAACACCGGCAACAGCCTCTTTTACCTGTTCTTTCAAATCTGCAGGATAAGTTTTATTGTTGTTGTAATAATATGTACAAACTTCTGTTGTAACAGTAAATCCCGGAGGTACCGGCAAACCTACTTTGTTCATTTCTGCAAGGTTTGCACCTTTACCGCCGAGAAGATTGCGCATGGAGGCATCGCCCTCAGCTTTGCCGTTTCCAAATGTATATACCCATTTTCTCATGGTTTATCTGTGCTCCTATCAGCATTAAGGTTAAAAAAACAAAC
>JAGCFG010000005.1 GCA_017650255.1 Alphaproteobacteria bacterium
CTGCTTTATTACCTCGAAATTCATTGCTAATAAGAGTGTTAAAAGCAGCAGAAGTTTGAAGGGCAATTGCACCGCCGATATCTGTTGCTGTGTTGGAAGTGAAAGTATTATTTTTGTACAGATCATAGGAACCGATTGTATTGATAGCTCCGCCATATTTAGCTTGGTTATAATCTAGTATATTGCCTTCTATAGTATTGGACGATCCGGAAATTCTTATCGCACCTCCTTGAACATTTTCACCTGTGCTTTCAATAATATTGCTGGTGAAGGTATTTGAAGATATAATATTACCAATGCCTTCAGAACGTATTGCACCGCCAAGAACATTGCCAGTACCGATACTGTGATTATTTTTGAAAATATTATTGCTGACGGTGTTAGAGTCATTCTCAATAGCAATTGTGCCGCCATATATATTGCCAGTAGTACCTCCATTACCTTCAAACTCATTATAACTTATAATACTGTTAGTACCGCTGACATAAATTGCAGCGCCACGAGTGGCTGTGTTAGAGATAAATGTGCTTGAGGTAATGCTATTATTATCACTGCCAATATAAACAGCACCTCCTCTTGTTTTGTTTCCCCCAATAACATTGCTGGCAAAGACGACATTTTCAATATTCAAAGTTCCGCTTGTTTGATAAACAGCGCCGCCATAAGTATTGCCTGTCCTCCGTCCATTCATAATCGTCATGCTTGCAAGGTTCAAAGTTGCACCTTCATCAACAAGCTCAAAACCATATTTTCCGTTCAAATCCAAAGTTGAGCGATTTTCTCCGTCAATTGTGCCGCTGACAGTCAATTCACCTTTAACCGCCCCAATTCCCGCAACCTCATAATTTGCACCAAGCACATAAGTTTTTGTTGCATCATTTGTGGTAAAACTCTTTGTTGCATAGGTAGTATCTGCCGCCACCATAGCAAGCGGATCTCCGTCATATTCAAACCGATATTCTTTTGTTATAACATCATTGCTGGTTATCCTGACGCCGATAGAGTCATTCGCTGTCGAGGTCGACGTAAGGCCAACTGTTTTTGAGGTATACGTGCTGGTAATTGTGTCGGTAATAGTTGTTCCGAACTTATCATTCCAATTATTATCTGCCTGAAGCTCGACAACATTACTTTCCGTAACCGTAGAAGAGCTAAAGCTGTTAGAATTAAACCCTGCCAAAGTGTCGCTCAAAGTTTCGCCCAACCCCAGCTGCAAAGTGCTTGTAGTATCGCCGTTCTTAATAACCTGAATTGTATAATCTTCGTTGATATTCGCCCAGTCCACCGGATTTATATAGTTAATTTCGGTCAAAGTGATAATACCGGTAGAATATGCAGTTGTAACAATCGAGTCTGCAATACTCGACGTTCCGTTAACATCTATCTTATAATCAATTCCGTTTGCCCCCAGAGTAACCGTTCCTATCTCATTTTTATCAATAACCGTATTCATCTGGTCAATCAAACCGCCGTTATCGTCGTTTGTGAGGGCATTAATCTTCAGCGAACCGGAACTTGTACTGCCATTTTCTTGTGTTGTCCTGCCAAAGTACAAGTTTGCACCGTTATATATATTGACAGTTTGCGAGGACACCATGTTATTAAATACATATTGTCCACCTGAAATATCGCTGTTTGCATTAATATTAACTACACCGTCCAAACCTGTTATCGTGCCGTTAAAAACAATCGCATTGCCTGTGCTGGCACTAAGATTTAAATTACCTCCGCTGCTATACACATCATTATATTTATTTTTTGCCACATTATTATAGAAAATAATATCTCTGTCACCAGCCTCTAGGTTGATTGTAGCCTGATCGATATATATAGCGCCGCCGCTGCCGACTTTGGCATAGTTGCCTATAAAATCACCGGTTACTGTATATCTCGAACCGGAATTAATCAAATATATTGCACCGCCGCAAGATGCTGCATAGTTATTAATAAAATTACCGATTATCGACTCAATAATGGTTGCACCGGCTATACCGCCTGCAATAGCACCGCCGTGTCTCGAGGCTCTGTTTGCAACAAAATCACCTGTAATAGCCTCAATTTTTCCTGCCGCTCTTTGTGCAATGGCACCACCATTATTTCCTGCTCTGTTTGCTATAAAATCACCGGTAATTGTTCCGATGTTGTTACCTTTTCTAAATATGGCACCACCTGTGTCCGAGGCATAGTTGCCGATAAAATTGCCGACAATAGCTTTGATTGTGCTATCTGTTCCAAGGTTCATTCCACCGCCGTTTTCATTTTTTGCAACGTTTCCGACAAAATCACCTATTACATAATAAACCGCTGTCTTATTAGAAAGTCCAACCGCACCGCCGCCGTATGTATGTTCGGTATAGTTTCCGATAAAATCACTTTGCAATCTTGCCGTAGTGCTGGTATCGCTGGCATATACTGCAGCTCCCGGCACCCATTGACTTGTTGCAGAATCATAACCGACAAGTCCAGCAAAAACCCTGTTTGAACTGTTTGCAATATCATTATACGTTCGATCGGTTTCTTTTGTATATCCGGCAGGAACAGTATATACATAAGTATAATAAACATCCTCTATATTTGTTGTTGGGTTGCCCGAACCATCGGTAACAATATGTGGCACCTGCAACTTTACGGTACCGGAAACATGTGTATCTGCATCATACCAAACCGGAGGAGTTTCCGATGCAACACTGCTGACAGTCCAAGTAAATTTCTCGTCGTTAACAAGATCTATGTTATAATAAGTAGTAACACCGTTTTTATCTCTTGTCGCAAAATCATAATCAGCACTTGTTGCCGGCGTGGCTGCCCACGCAGAAGTCGGCAAAAGATCGCTGTCATAGCCGTAATAGTCAGAATTAAACCTAAACAGATAGTTGTCGCTTGACGTCAAATTAGAAACCCACGCTCCGCCGCCGGTGCGTGCCAGATAGCGCAAAGCCAAGTTGAGCTCCGGCAGTGTTTCATTGGGGTTAAAATATCTTAATTGTTTGTCTTGATCATATATAGAAACGATATAAGGGTACGTAGCGCTTTTTGTTGTAGATGTGCCATAAGTGGTATGACTTCCTTTTGGCAGGGATAAATAGTTGAGACTCGTCTGTCTGATTGCGGACAGAGTCGGTTCGATCGCAAAAGCCGAGGTAGCACAAAGCACCAGCTGCAACGTGAATCCGACAATTAGTTTATGTATAATCCCCCTAATAGTCATAGTCTTTCAGTTAAAAATTCCTCATCAACAAAAAGCCAATGTTCACATTTGGGCACACTTCACCCAAACGTCACGATATTATGCCATATACAGTTTAACCAAAGGTTAATTTCGTCCAAAGCCTACGGAATAGGGCGCCGATTCGATATCTATCATCATTGAAAAAAGTAAAAATATCAGAAACCGCCGATTTTGTTCATTTTCAGCCAAAAAAATGTCATTATGAGCCACTTTATCAAGGCACTACATTTCGATAAATTATCCTTAAAATCTATATTGTAACAAAAATATAACACTTCCCATTTTTATTTTCATTTTCAAACAGTTATACCTCGCCCGCGATTCATTTTATCAAGAAATATCCGCCTCACAGCCAAGGTTTCAGATAGCATTAAATCCTTCTTTTTATATTTTGTATTTACTTTATTTTTTCGTGATATAGTCTAAAGTTGTAATGTAACCCGAGGAGAAAAGAAAAATGCAACCCGCAAACATCAAAAAAACGAGCGCAACAGATTATATAGGTCAGTTGGTAAAAATAAAAATTGACCGCCCCAAAGGCAGCTTGCACCCCAAATACGGCTACGAGTACCCGCTGAACTATGGTTTTGTTCCTTTTACAAAATCCGGCGACGGAGAAGAGCTTGATGCATACCTATTATCTGTCGATGAACCTTTGCAGGAGTATGTCGGCCTCTGTATTGGCGTTGTCCACCGCACAAACGATGACGACGACAAGCTCATTATTGTTCCCGACGGAACAAATTTGAGCGATGAACAGATAGAAAAAGCCATAGACTTTCAAGAAAAATGGTTTGAGCATATTCTGTTGCGTAACAACAAAAAATAAGCATTTGTCAGAGAAAAGTGTTATTTTGACTTATTAATTTATTCTGCAGATGCAGTTTCTTTTGCACGACGCGGACGGCGAATTTTTGCCGGTGTCTCAGAAGTGTTTTCCGATGATGCAATCTCAACCACATGAAAAGCTCTTTTTTTCGGGGCTTTCTCTTCCACCGGTTTGGGAGCTTCTACAACAGGAGCAACTTCAACAACTTCGGCTGTTGGTTGTTGTTCAATGTTATTATTTCCTATATTTTCAGGAGCAACATTTGTAGAAACGGAATTATCATTAACATTGCTCTCCACCTGTTCGCGCGGAGATTTACGCTCGTTAATTTCGGTCACAATTTTACGATAATGCTCGGCATATTGGCGAAAGATTTCGGCAGTAACGTAATCGCTGTTGCTATGAGCATCTTTTGCCATATCATTATAGCGGCGGATCAAGTCCAAAGCTGTTCCGCTGATTTTACCGGCAATAGAATTGCTGTCAAATTTGTAGTTTAGTGAATAAATAGAGTTATTATTGTTACGATATCTGTTGTTTGTTTTTTTCATATAAATATCACCGAAAAAGGTTAAAAGGCACTGTGCATAGCGCCTAGATAAAAAAGTTAAAATAAAAAGTGAAAATCAAAAAAACATATCACAATGCTTTCTACAAAGTGGATAATACATAAAAAAATACTAATTGCAACTTATTTTTTAAAAATTATGCAACGCTGAATACCCGCCAAATCGCAAACAATTTTTTTATCTGCAAAACCTTGCCGGTCAAAAATATTGCATACATCATCCGCCTGTCCTTGGCCAACTTCCAGCAATATATGTCCTCCATCTTGAAGTAATGGCTTTGCTACAACAGCAATCTGCCGATAGTGACACAACCCATCAGGACCACCGTCCAGGGCCATCAATGGGTCAAAATTTTTCACTTCCAGATCCAGTGCAGCAATATCACCGCTTGAGATATAAGGAGGATTGCTGATTATGAGTGAAAATTTTTCACTAATATCAAGCGGAGAAAAATAGTCTCCTTGTTTCAAAGTTATTCTTGGCAAAAGGTTTAATTGTTCCGCATTTTTCTTTGCAATTTCAATAGCCTTAGTTGATTTGTCTATGCCGACACCGCGCAGTTGCGGGCAGTCAGATAAGATTGAAAGAATAAGGCACCCGGAGCCGACACCAAATTCCAATATGGAAGTTGTCTTTTCTTCCTTGGCTAATTTTATTGCTTCTTCAACCAAAATTTCGCTGTCAGGTCTGGGAGAAAGCACATTGCAGTCTACAGCAAAAGAATATTTGTAAAAATCGCGATATCCGAGAATTTTATCAAGTGGTTCGTGGTCTTTGCGACGCTTTATAATTTTTGCCAAAAGCTCTTGTTGCTGTGGGGACAAGGTGCTATTCGTTCCGACCGCATCTTGAGATTGATCGAGCAAAAAAGCAAAAATCATTCTTGCTTCCAATCTTGGCGAAGAAATGCCGATTATGCTCAAATTATTAATTGTCTGGGTGAAAATATCAGGCATTATCTGATTTATAGGGGTGAATAAAAATATTGTTCTTTACCATTTTGCGAACTTTTTGAATGCGTTTTTCCATGCGTTTTGGAAAGTCATCCAAAGATATACTGGGAGAAAAAACGTTTCTATATAAAAAACCGCCACCGATAACAGGTGTCACAGTGTTTTCAGTTTGTGAAGCAAATTGTTTATATTTATTAATCATATTTCATTCTCCACTCTTTATGCAGCTTCGGAAAAACGTTGTTTGAACAGCTCTGAAAGGTGATCAAATGCTTTCTTTTCCAACTGGCGAACACGCTCGCGGCTGACATTATACATATTGCCGATTTCTTCAAGTGTTTGCGGGTTTTCTGTCAGCATTCTGTTTTTGATAATATATGCCTCACGCTCCGGCATATCTTTTATACAGGACATAAGCAATTTATGTTTATAGCTTAGTTCTTGTTTTTTTGCGACAGAGGCTTCAATATTTTGGCGCGGATCAACAAGCATATCCTGGCGCTCCATATCTTCAGAATCACCAACAACCACGTTGAGCGAAGAATCTCCGCCCAAACGACGGTTCATCTCGACAACATCCTGTTCCTCTACCACAAGCTCAGAGGCTATTTTCTTGACAACTTTCGGCTCAAGCTCATTATTATCATATATGCCGAGACGAGCCTTAATGCGGTTCAAATTATAAAAAAGTTTTTTCTGAGCTGCTACGGTGCCGATTTTTACCAAAGACCAGGAACGCAGGACAAAATCGTTGATTGCGGCCTTTATCCACCATGTCGCATAGGTTGCAAGACGAACTTTTTTTGACAAGTCAAACTTTTTGACTGCCTGCATAAGCCCGATGTTTGCTTCAGAGATAATGTCGGCAAGGGGCAATCCGTAGCGGCGATATGTCAAAGCTATTTTTGCAGCCAATCGCAAGTGGCTAACCACCAAGCGATGAGCAGCTTCAAGGTTGTTATTGGTAGTAAAATCCAATACCAATTCTCTTTCTTCTTGCTCCGAAAGCATAGGAAATTTCTTAATTTTTTCCAAATAAGAAACAACTCCGAAACCGTCTGTAACAACGGGGAGCGAAGCACTTGGTTTTATAACCATAACTTGAGAATTATTAGTCAATTACAATCGCCTTCTTTCTTTCTAATTTTGGAGACATTATACACAATTTGAAGCAAAATTCAAGATAATTTTTGCAAACTATACAAAAAACGAAAAATAGTTGCTTTTCCAATGGACGTGTGATATACTCCACATATAGTTATGCTCGCGCATAATATGCACTGTGCCGAATTTTGAGGAGAATAGAAATGAGTGAAAGTGATTTTGAAAAAAATATAGATGATATCATGAAAATATCACAAGATATCATAAATAAACAAAAAGAAGAAGCAAGGAAATTAAAAGAAAAGGAGAAAGAAGAAGCAAGAAAATTAAGAGAAAAGGAGGAAGAAGAAGCAAGGAAATTAAGAGAAAAGGAGGAAGAAGAAGCAAGAAAACAAAAAATAGAGAGAGAAAAAAAAGAGCAAAAAGAAAAAGAAATAAAAGAATGGGAAAGCGGCGAAGCTGCAAAATCTGTAGAGCGATACACAGAATTACTTGCAAAGGGGTATAAAATTACAGCATCATCTTGCGGAGGCGATACCGCGTCCTTAGACGTTCTG
Source organism: Alphaproteobacteria bacterium (assembly GCA_017650255.1). Classification (GTDB taxonomy): domain Bacteria; phylum Pseudomonadota; class Alphaproteobacteria; order RF32; family CAG-239; genus JAFUYI01. The sequence continues at coordinate 7,242 of JAGCFG010000005.1, forward strand.
AAATTTGCAATAGAAAAAGGACTTAAAGAGGAAGATATAAATTATCTTTTTACAAACACCAAAAATCCTGAACGAATGGAAGTTCTGGTAAAACAAGGTCATGCAGATGTAAATTCATATCCAATTCAAAACATAAAAGATTGGTACGAAGAAAGTTATACGACAGAAAAAGTTTATCTCGGGTGCAGATGGGAAACGCACTATAGTGGTAAATATGATAAAGAATGGGAGGAATGTGTAGAAATATATGATTACGTAAAACACTATAAAAATCCCGAAGCTATAATGGCATTCCAAAAACTTGTAGAGCTTGGATACAAACCTAAAAATGTTGAAGATGCTGAAGCTGTTGTATATATGATTGAAGTTTCAGAGAAAGAAAAAGAGCAACAAGCTAAGATGGAGGCAGAAAAACAAGCCGAAATTCAACGAAAAGCAGAAGAAGAACAAGCCAAAATTCTACGGGAAAAAGAAGAAAAAGCCTCTGATACGCTTGAAATAGATAAATTACCTCCGGCATTGAAATTGCTTGGAAAAACTCTACTTGAAAAAGACTTAAATCGTTATGTCCCACGCCCCAAACATGATAGCGATGGTAATAAAACTAAATGCATTTTTGATTATCTTACTGTTCGTGGGTATAAAAAGGAAGAAAGTGATAAAGTATGGCTATATAATGTTGAAGAAATAGCAACTGAATTAGTTTAGTTACAAAAAAATGGGGTTATTTCCAAAAAATTTGAAATTTTAAAACCTGAAGAATTTATAAATTCTGATATCTTCACTAACCCGAAAGAATTTGGTCTAAGCCCAGATAGGCAAGATTTTAGAGAAACAAATACTATCAAAGACTATATGACTTCTGTAGAAAATAAAAGGCGAGAAAAATTGCAAGAACTTAATAATAAAAAAATTAACCAGTTACGCATGAGAACAGCCAAAAAAGCCGATAAGGTGGCAAAAAAAGTCGGTGTTAATACAAATTTTGAAAAAGCTTTATCAGAAAGGCTGGAGCGCAGAGCAAAATAATGGTTCTTCTGCAATATTATTCCTCGAAACTTTCATATTTTTTGAGCGGCGGAGTATATAAAAAGGTCAAATTTCCTCTTTTTGCAGGCAGATTAATCACTTCTACATTATACCGGAAATCTTCAGGATATACCAGTAAATAAACAGGTTTTTTGCCGCCGGAAACACAAAGACGCATATTTTCGCCGCGAACATGGTTGTTTATCTTAAGTTTTATGATTGTATCTGCCACCAAATAATTTCTTTGTGGTTCAAAATTCTCGACATTTTCCTCAGTATAAGAGTTAATGTAATTAAGGACCAAGTTACGCTTTCTTTTATCAATTATTGAGCCGTCGGTTTGTTCATCCATATATTTATTAATCTCTTCTACCACACTTTCAACAAGTGACAAATCATCGCATTTCGGCAGATTTGCATCTATCTCGTCCTGTGATATATCATCCGGAATATACCTAATTGTATTGCTGTCTTCTGCAAAAGCCAAAACAGGAATAAAAAAAGCTAAAAGAAAAACAATATATTTCATTTCAAACCTTAAAAGTTGACCGATTTCGGAGTGCGAGGGAATGGTATTACATCGCGAATATTGCCAATACCTGTCAAAAGCAACATCATACGCTCAAATCCCAAACCAAAGCCGGCATGAGGAACAGAACCATAACGGCGAGAATCCAAATACCAGTTATAGTCTTCTTCTTTCATACCCAATTCTTTTATACGAGCAACCAGTTTGTCATAGCGCTCCTCACGTTGTGAACCACCGATAAGCTCGCCAATACCAGGCACGAGAACATCCATGGCAGCAACGGTCTTGTTATCGTCGTTCATACGCATATAAAAGGCTTTAATCTCCTTCGGATAATCACGGACAATAACCGGACGTTTGAAGTGCTTCTCGGCCAAAAAGCGCTCGTGCTCTGTTTGCATATCTACACCATACTCCGGCTTATATTCAAATGCCTGTCCCGATTTCTGCATAATCTCGATAGCCTCAGTATATGTTATGCGAGCAAAAGGTTGGTTGATAATGTTATCCAAAGTTTCTTTCAAGCCAGGAGCAACAAATTTTTCGAATAACTCAATATCTTCGGGACAATTTTCAACAACATGCTTAACGCAATATCTGACCATATCCTCTGCCAAATCCATATCGTCATGAATGTCGGCAAAGGCCATTTCTGGTTCTATCATCCAAAATTCTGCAGCGTGACGTGTGGTGTTGGAATTTTCAGCTCTAAATGTTGGACCGAAAGTATAAATATCACCCAAAGCCATGGCATACATTTCGCCGTTGAGCTGCCCCGAAACAGTCAGATGCGCCTGTTTGCCGAAAAAGTCTTGCGAATAATCAACTTGTCCGTCTTTTGTCTTTGGAACATTATTCAAATCGAGAGTTGTAACTTGAAACATTTCGCCGGCGCCTTCGCAGTCAGAACCTGTAATAATTGGCGTGTGAACATAGCGAAAACCGCGAGAATGGAAAAACTGGTGAATGGCAAAAGACAGCTCGGAACGAACACGAAATGCTGCGCCATACTTGTTTGTGCGTGGACGCAAATGTGCAATTGTGCGCAAATATTCATCAGTATGTTTTTTCTTTTGCAACGGATAATCTTCATTGGCAATATCATAAATTTCTATTGTTTCTGCAACAACCTCATATTTTTGATTGCCACCCTGAGATTCTACCAAAGCGCCAAAAACTGCGACAGAAGAACCTGTTGTCAATTTTTTCAACTCATCATAATTAGATAAATTATTCTTTGCGATTATTTGCATATTTTTCAAGCATGAGCCGTCATTTAGCTCTATAAACATAAAATCTTTAGAATCGCGACGAGTTTTTACCCAACCTTTGACCAAAACTTCAGCGATGGTGGAAGAAGAGTTAAGCAAATCAACAATTTTTGTTCTTTTTAGCATTTTAGTTTTTCCTATTTAAATTTTTTTAACTTTGCGCAATATACAATACTTATATTTAATTGTCCAGATTCCATTGACAATAATTGCACAGTTGATAATATGTGTTTAGTAAAATCGATAACATAAAGGAGTTAAAATGAAGAAAATATTGTGGATTGTGGCGGCTTTGCCACTTTTGATGCTGGGTGCATGTGCCGCAGACATCGGAGCAAACCAATATGACTCAGGGGCAGTTGGCTCTGTCACTCAAGCTTTGAAAGGAACAATCGTATCTGTCAGAGCGATAACTGTTCGCGACAACGACAGATCAACAGGAACAGCCATCGGTGCTTTGGCCGGCGGTCTCGGCGGCTCGCAGATAGGAAAAGGCTCTACCGCAGCCATTTTGGGTGCCACAGGCGGCGCTCTCTTGGGCGGTGCAGCAGGAAATATGGCGCAAAAAGGTCTGTCCAGCCAACAGGGGTATGAATATGTCGTACAACTTGACAATGGTGGAGTTGTTACCGTAAGTCAAGGTAACGATGTTTTGCTCGCAACAGGACAACGTTGCATGGTTTTGTATGGTAGCAGCGGTTCTCGCGCAAGAGTTATTCCTTATAACGGATATTAATTTTTTTAATTTTATCAATTCAAATGGCCGCAGTTTTGCGGCCATTTTTGTTTTGCTTTGTTGATTAACAATAAAAATCTTGCGAAAAAATGCCGATAGAATATAATACCTGCAGTTTCTATGATTTTTTGATGAAGGATTCCAAATGACACAGATAAGAGACAGTATTGAGTTAGATTTTTGCGATGTTTTGTTTCAGCCCAAAAGAACAACCCTCAATTCGCGACAAGAAGCAAATGTCATAAGAGAATATAAGTTCAAATATTATCCGCACAAAATTGTTTCTTGCGGAATTATGGCAGCCAACATGGCTACAACAGGCACTTTCGAAATCAATGATGTATTGCAAAAACATCAGGCAATTACTTGTCTGCACAAACATTATGACTTTGGAAACAAAGAAAATTTTGATTATATAAGCCAAAATTTTAATAAAGAAGAAAGTTGTCATAATTCCTATACTTTTATTACAACAGGTTTGAGAGACGATAAAGAAAAGCTGTTTTCCCTGTTGTCAAACGAAAATTTCAAGATTGATAAACTTTGCATTGATATTGCCAATGGTTACATTCCAAAGTTGGCAGATTTTGTGAAAAATGTCAGAGAAAAATTTCCAAATTTGCTGATTATGGTCGGTAACGTCGTTACCGGTGATATGACACAAGATTTAATATTGAGCGGAGCCGATATTGTCAAAGTTGGTATAGGTCCCGGCTCGGTTTGCACAACCAGAAAATTGACCGGTGTCGGAAGACCGCAGCTTTCTGCAATTTTAGAGTGTGCTGATGCCGCCCATGGTCTTAGCGGTTTGGTTTGTGCTGACGGAGGTTGCACTTGCGCCGGTGATGTGGCAAAAGCTTTTGGAGCAGGTGCCGATTTTGTGATGATTGGGGGAATGTTTGCCGGAACAGACGAGGCAGCTGGAGAGTTGATTGAAAAAACTATCCAGACTTGCAATTTGGAAGAGGTTTCCGGAGAAATGCGTCTGTTGAACAAAATAGAAAAATATAAGCAATTTTATGGAATGTCGTCGCAATTGGCGCAAGAAAAGCACTTTGGCGGAATGGCATGTTACCGCGCATCAGAAGGAAAAGTGGTCGAGGTTGCTTATCGCGGCAGCATCGAAAATGTAATCCAAGAAATTTTGGGCGGCATTCGCTCCACAATGTCATATATCGGCGCGAGAAAGCTGAAAGATATTCCAAAGTGCACGACTTTTTATCGCGTGAACCGCCAGCTCAATGAGGTTTTTGGCAAAAGCTGATTAAAATAAACAGAGGGCGATAAAAAATAGAAATTATCGCCTTTAAAATGTTGAGGTTTTTGTAAAATAAACCACTAACCCAAAATTTGTTTTGTATGTTCTTTCAGTTTTTCCAAAACTTCCGGCTTCGGGGTATATTTTTCTTCAAACGGAGCAATAGTCTGCCACCCAAGCTCCTCCATAATGGTTTGAATTTTGTTGACCACACCGCCGCGCCAGCCATAAGAAGCAAAGGCAAAACCTTTTTTGTTTTTCGGCGCCAGACCTTTCAGATATGTCACAAAAGCAGCCACTCTCGGAAACAGTTCATTATTCAGAGTAGGAGTACCGATAACCACATATTTTGCCTCTAAAATATCGCACATAACCTCCGAAGTGTGTGCGTTTGTCAAACATCTTTTAACCACCGGTACACCTGCATCTTGAAAAACAGCCGTAATCGTTTCGGCCAATTTTGCGGTTGCTCCCCACATAGTGTCATAGACCACAACTGCGCTTCCGTCTGTTTCTCCCGACGCCCATTTTGCATAGTTGCTCAAAATCCAATTCACTTCTTCTTTGCCGTTCCAAATGCAACCGTGCGATGGTGCAATCATCTCAATCTCAAGATTAAGCTCATTCGCGGTATTCAAAGCCTTTTGCGCCTGCATTCCGTAAGGAAATAAAATATTTGCATAATAGCTTTTTGCCTCTTCACAGACAATGCCGAAATTTGTCTCACTTGCCCAGATTGTGTTTGCGCAATAATGTTGCCCGAAACCATCATTTGAGAACAAAATTTTCTCTTGCGGGCAATAGCTCATCATAGAGTCCGGCCAATGCAACAGCGGTGTCGTCACAAAAGTAATATTACGTTTTCCCAAAGAAATTGATTCTCCGGTTTTTACAATTTGAAAATTCCAGCCCGTGGTATCAAAATGTGCCTCCAAAGCCATTTTTCCGGCAGAGTTGGTAACAACAACCGCTTGCGGAGCAAGTTTTACCAATTCGGGAATATTGCCGGAGTGGTCGAGTTCGACATGGTTTACGATGATATAGTCAATTTTAGAAAAATCGGTAACACTTTTAATGCGCTCGATATTTTCTTGCGACAAATATTGTTTAACTCCGTCAATAAGCGCGATTTTTTCATCCTTTATCAAATAAGAATTATAAGTTGAGCCGTGGCTGACATGATATCCGTGAAACTCCGTCAAATTCCAATCTTTAACGCCGACCCAATAAATATTTTCCTTAACTTTTAATGCTTCCATTTTTTACCTCTTTGAACTTGTGTTAACAAACTGCAGACAATATAATATATTTTTTCATTTTATCAAACCCAATTTTGCGCAATATAAAACAAAAGACCATAGCAATGTTCAAAAGATTGTAACATTTCGTAACATAATGATAACAATAATGCTATTGACAAACGATTATATGCTGTTATCCTAAACAGCGTGTTTAGCTGTAAAAGCCGTAACACTTATGTACAAAACAAAAAAGAAAGGACTTTCTTATGAGAAAACTATTAACTATGACCGCTGTTGCATTGGTTGCTTCTTATGCTACAGCATCTGCTGCAACAATCGAACTGAAACCTTATGTTGGTTTGGAAACAGGTTATATGAAAACTCATTCTGAAGAATTCAAAGTAATGGGTATTAAAATTAATTCCATGTTTGAAGACAATCAATATACCGGTGCTTTGGTAGCCGGTGCCAGAGTATCTAAAAACTTTGGTTTTGAAGCATTTATTCAAAGAGGAAAAGAAGAGAGCAAAAATGTAAATCTTGAAAGAATTCTTGATGGTATAATGCCGCAAGTTAGCGACTATGTAAGCTACAAAGTAAAAGCAAAATCTCAATTAGACTATGCTTGGGGTTTAGATTTCAACGGATATCTTCCTTTGACAGAGAAAATAGAATTGGTTGGTACCGTCGGTCTCGGTTCCTATAACTTTACTCACAAAATTGGTGTAGGTCTTGCCGGCACAAACCTGCCTGTTACCATTAGCCAAGATGAAGAGAATGTATTCGGTTTGAGATTGGGTCTCGGCGTAGACTACAAGCTTAATGACAAGTGGTCATTAAGAGGTACATATCGCTATGTAAAACTTGATCCGGGTGCATTAGAGTGGACAGATACACTCAATGAAGTTACCGTCGGATTGCGTTATGCATTCTAATCTTTAGAAAAGATATCTCTTAAAAATTCCGGACTCTGATATGAGCCCGGAATTTTTTTTTTACGAAGCTCGAGCAATGGGGTGCGCAATTTCACACTCCTGTAGAAAATAAAAAAAAAGACCGCCAACAAATGACGGTCCTTAAAAAAACTGGTGGGAGATATTAGTGACATTACGAACCGAGCATTATGCTGAAATTATGGAAATTGGTGAACTACGAAGGTATTTTCCAGAGGTTAGTAAATTAGCATAAAAGAACGCACTGATTTTATCATCAGTGCGTTCTTTTGGTAAATGAGGTTTCGTTATTCACCCATATCTCCGTGTCCACGTGATTTTGGTGCGGCTGGCTTTTCTCGATATTGCTCTACTTCTTTTCTACCATACTCAAGCTTCCGCTCTCCATCTTTCATAGAATGAGCTAATTCTTCACCATGTTTCCAAGTAGCTAGTAAATAATCTACAATTATATTATCATTTGATTCATTTACTGCCCAATTCGTATGTGTCCGAACAATATTCAAAGTTTCTTCAAGCATTTCTGCATTTGGTTTATCCGTTTTTTGTTCTTTCATCAAGTGGGATATAACCCTACCGTATACCTCGACATCTTCCATATCGTAACCGACTATTCGGTTTGAATTCAGAGATTTCCACAAGC
>JAGCFG010000025.1 GCA_017650255.1 Alphaproteobacteria bacterium
GTCGGGGCGAACTGTTGATAAGATACGGAATGTGTTGGCAATGAAATATACTCCGAAGCCGGTAATGAGCCAAGACAAAATGACCGCACCGACAGAGGCTCCGGCTGCCATATTTTGCGGCAGAGAATATATGCCGCCGCCTATCATTGAACTGACAACAATTGCGGCAAGCGTCAAAACACCTAATCCGCCGCTTTTTGACGGTTGTTCGGTTGTTTTCATTTTCTTTTCTATCATTTTTTTATCCTCTCTTTATGATTACGAAAGGAGGCGAAGCAACCGGATCATGATTGTTTCGCCTCACGTTCGGAATTGATCTCTCAAAATTTTTGAAAAAATATCAAAAACCGTTATCAAGACCAATTAAGCCAATTTGACCGGTTCGGCATGCTCAAAGTTTAGGAACCCTAAACATGTCAAACAATAGCCAAATTGCTGTGTGATATTGATGTAGTTGTGAAACAGCTGAAATTCGGAATGTTTTTGCACTCCCCTTATCTCGAGTTCGTGATCTAAGGATTTGTTCAACCACATTTCGCAGTGAGTTTTGGCGATATCGTCATCTATATAAGTGTCAAAATACTCTACATATTCGGCCGCCCAACCGCCAATCAATTCACCATCGGAATTTTTGCCCCAGCAAATGCCGACACCGGTGGCAATGGCTTTGTGGTCGTCGCGATTAGCTCCGTTGCTGGCCATAATTACCTCGAGAACAGCACCATGTTTGAAATTGCTCAAAACTCGGTCTACCGGAACAATGTTTCCAAATAATTCTTTAGGCAAAACAGAGGTGTATGGCACAATGTTAAAGTTTTCTATTTTGGCTTGAAGAAGAGCTGAATCGTAGCAAAAAGTTTCGAATGGCTGCGGGGGAATGCCGACATCTGCTTGTCCGGCACCTCCTGTTTGGAAGGCAAGTGTAGGATAACGAACACCTTCGGTCATTATTTTTTCTCCTTGTTTAATGTTACTAAATTGCAGTTTGTGAGTTAATGGCTCGGCAAAATTTTTCAAGAAGGTTTAATCTAAAGTTTTATCGCCTTTTTATTGCAAAAATAATGAATATATGAATTGTGATTTTAATATTTCGGAGAAAAGGAAAATGAGAAAAATCTTAGCTTTTACTTTAACAGGAATTGTTTTTGCTACCTCTCAGGCTTTTGCTTTGCCCAACAGAGGCGCAACCGGAAGAGCCAATGCGACAGAGCATAAAATTAGTTTTTCCGAACTGGGAAAAGAATATTCTGACTGGAAGAATTATTTGAAAAATGAACACGGATTTAACTATTCCGTTGATGTGTCTTTTATGCCGCAATATGGTTCACCGTCGGGAAAAACCACCGCCTGGCAGACAATTGTTGCACCTTCTTTTGCGTGGACAAACTTTGATAATGAATATGGCACGGGAATACTTAATTTTGCTTATAACATTGTGAGATACAGCGGTTCTCAGGCTGAGAAAATTGAAAATAATATCGGAGTGGTTACGCCGATTAATGACTATGATACAAAGTCTACCTCTTTTAATGAGCTTTATTACAGTTATCAGCTGCCTAACTCTTGGAATTGGCTGACTTTTGCTTTAGGTCAATATTCATTTTATAATTTTGATGGAACAACGTATAATTCGAACCAACAAATAAACTTTATAAACTATTCTTTGTCGCAAAACGGCTCGGCAAGCTATTCTATTGCCGGTTTGGGCGCATATGTTCAGATTATGCCGAATGAAGAGTGGAACTTTGCTTTTGGTGCACAAGATGCAAGCAATATTGACGGAGTGAGTGTGCGTTTTAACAAACTTGAGGACAAACATTATGCAACTTTTGTTTATGGAGCATATATGCCGACAATAACCTCTGTCGGACAAAGCGAAATTTCCGTTATGCTGTATAATCAGCCTTGGGTTAAGGAGCAGCAGCAGACAACAAACGGATGGTCAGTCAATTTGAGCCAAAACGTAGGAGAAAAATTGTCCTTTTTCGGTAGAATTAATGGTGTTTCGGGCAATATGATGGATATTAAACAATCTTGGGTTTTTGGCGGAGTTTGTAACAACCCGATAAACCGCAATTCTCTGGACCAGATTGGTTTGGCCTTTGCCTATAACAGAATTGATGAAAAAGCTGTCGGCAACAAGCTGAGCAATAAAAGAGAAAAAATCATAGAAACATATTGGACATGGGGAGTTTCTAAATGGCTGGCAATCACTCCGGATTTGCAATTTTATATTGATCCGGCACAAAATGCCAAATCAGACTATGGAACAGCAGTTTCTTTGAGAGCTACGTTGTTCTTTTAGGAATAATCTTTGCTTTTGGCAGCCTGAATTATGTTAAAAGTAATTTCAGGCTGTTCTTTTGGCGGAAGATCTGCAGTGTTTTGGTTGTTGTTCTCCATTCCTGCAGTCAAATAGGCTTTTATCTCTTTATATGTTTCCATCGGGATTATCTGTATGACATTGCCTCTTTTGACTTCTGGAGTCAAAAGTCCTTGTTGTTCAAGTTCTTTCCACAGGGCCTTGTTTGCCAATTTGTGCATATTGACGACTATACGGGTTTGGCTCTGCTTCAGCTCATATGTGTGGTTGCGGTTGAAGCTGGTCAACAAAACATGATATACACCTTTTGAGTCTATCCATACTTTTTTGACCGAAGTGGCATGATATTTTCCTCCGCCTCTGGGAGTAAAAACCATATCCCCTGGACGCATGTTGCTAAAACTCGGATTGTTGTTTATGCAGTCTCCATAGCCTTTTTTTCTCAAGGCTTTGATAAAAGAGGTACATTCTGCTGATTTTGGGAGCACATTTTGTAAGTTGCCGGTTTTATCTGTAACGTCTTTGAAAGCACAAAGCTGGGCAACAAGGCAATATTCATCATATTTTCGCCCATGTCCCATGCGAGCAAACATATTTTTTACATAGGCATCTCTGTTGGCACAGCGGTTTATTGCATTTAGACGTCGAGTGGCGGACTTGACATATTCTTCACAAAGCCAATCGGCTCTTTTACTGACTAACTCGTTGATATTACACTCTACTTTTCTGCCATAGAGTTCATCTGCATTGATTGTGTTATTGTCTTGAGGTCGCTGGTATAAAAGTTCTACATTGTCAGTTTTGGGGTATGCTGATGGTTGTGTGGTTGCACCTTTGGCTTTGTCACCACCGAAAAAAACTATTGCAGGAACAGCAACTCGTAAAATTGCTTTTTCTACTGCTTTTTCGGTATTTGTCGGTATTTTTTTGTTATTTGTTGCCATCTTTTCCTCTCTTTTTCGGGGATTATAACACATTTTGTTTATTTTGTCATTTAAAAATGTTGCTTAACTTTTTTATTCTCTTTACATTTTGTTTTCTTTGGCAAAAAATAAAGCGTATTTAATTTTTGACGAAGAAAGAAAATGTTTGTAAAAAAGTCTTATTTTATTTTGTCGGTTGCAATGCTGATTTCTGCTTGCGCTCAAGAAGCTAAACCGACTATTGTTCCCGCCGTTGCCGTAAAACCACAAGTGCAAACCGTTCAAGTTGCCAAAAAGCATCCTTTGGGGGTTATCGGAGCTGTTGAGCCGGTATATTTTTTGCCCATGAATACACCTTTTTTGGCAAGAGTCGATACAGGAGCAAAAACCTCATCTATTGATGTCTCAAATATGAATTTTTTTGAAAGAGACGAAGAAAACTGGGTTTCTTTTGATTTGGTAAACAAGCAGTCGGGTGAAAAACACCATTTTGAAAAGAAAATTTTGAAGCAAAAATCAATAAAGAGAATTGACGGCAGTGAAGAGCGCAACATTGTTGTGATGGATATTAAATTCGGCGGGAAAGTCATGAAATCACAATTTTCACTGGCTGATAGAGAAAAATTTGACTATCAAGGGCTTATCGGTCGAAACATAATAACCGGACTTGCCGTGGTTGATACATCTCTTTCCAACACATTAAAATAGTTTGAGAGAATAACATGCTGAATAAACTAAAATCTGTGCGCGTGATGCTTTTTGTCGGACTGGTGGCTTCAATGATATTTGCCACCGTCGGAATTTATCAAAAAACAAAATATTGGGGCTTCAGCTGGGCACCAAAACAAAAAACTCCTGTTTGGACGATTGAAACCCATGTCAGTTTTGAGCCCAATGGTAAACCGATTAAGGTTAGTATTGCCCGCCCTTCCCCATCTAAGGAATTTAAGCTGTTGGATGAAGATGTGGTGGCGGCAAAATATGATGTTGAAATGTTGCCTGACAGGGTTGTGTTGACCTCTAAACCCAAAAGCAAGCCGCAAGACGTTTA
>JAGCFG010000006.1 GCA_017650255.1 Alphaproteobacteria bacterium
AAGTTGCTTTAATCATATTGTAAGGGTTGTTAGAACCCAAAGATTTTGCAACCACATCTTGTACGCCCAAAACCTCGAATATAGCACGCATAGGACCGCCGGCAATAACACCGGTACCGGCAGGAGCCGTTCTCAAAATAACTTTACCAGCCCCAAAACGACCATGAATATCATGATGCAAGGTTCTTCCTTCACGCAAAGGAATACGGACCATATTTTTCTTTGCTTCATTTGTAGCTTTGGTAATAGCCTCAGGAACTTCTGCAGCTTTACCAGAACCAAAACCGACGCGACCTTTTTGATCTCCAACCACAACAACTGCGGCAAAAGACATTGTGCGTCCACCTTTAACGGTTTTTGCTACACGATTAATATGAACCAGTTTTTCAACCAATTCTTCTTTCTTTTCTGTTTTACGATGATCTACTGCTTGTGTCATATCAATCTCCTTAGAATTTCAAACCAGCTTCACGAGCTGCATCAGCCAAAGCCTTAACACGGCCATGATAAATGTAACCGCCGCGGTCAAAAATAACCTCGCTTACACCTGCTTTTAAAGCTCTTTCAGCAACTGTTTTACCAATAACACTTGCAGCTGCAACTGTTGAACTTTTATCAACATTTGCTCTAACTTCCTTATCCAATGTAGAAGCAGAAGCAACAGTTGCACCCTTAACATCATCGATAACCTGCGCATAGATATGCTTACCACTGCGAAAAACGGACAATCTCATTTTTCCGTTTGCAGCGTTTCTCAAAGCTGTTCTAACGCGCGCTTGTCTTTTCTTAAACAATTTTCTTGATGTATTCATCAGCTTTATTCCTTATTTCTTCTTGCCTTCTTTACGACGAACATATTCATCTGTATATCTTACACCTTTACCTTTATATGGCTCAGGTTTTCTATATTCGCGAATTTTATCGGCAACTTGTCCAACAAGCTGTTTATTAGCGCCGAAGACTGTTAATTGTGTCGGAGAAACACAAGTAATCTTAATACCTTCCGGTGCCATAAACACAACTTCGTGAGAAAAGCCCAAAGACAAAACCAATTTGTTTGAGCCTTCAACTCTTGCCTTATAACCTACACCAATCAATTCCAACTGTTTAGTAAAGCCTTCGCTAACACCTTTAACAATAGAATTAATTTGCGCTCTGGTTGTTCCCCACAAAGCTCTGGCTTGCTGTGATTGGCTCAAAGGAGCAACCACAATCTTGTTTTCTTCCAATTTGGTGCTGACATGGCTATCATCAAAAGTAAAAGACAGCTCGCCGTTTTTACCTTTTGCAATAACCGTATTGTTTTCAATTTTAACTTCAACACCGGCAGGGATAACAACTGGATATTTTCCAACTCTAGACATACCAATTCTCCCTTAAAATACCTGACAAAGAATTTCACCGCCGACATTGGCCTTGCGGGCATCACTGTCACTCATAACTCCCTGCGGAGTAGAAACAATGGAAATACCCAAACCATTATATACTCTCGGCAAATCTTTAACGCTCGAATATACACGACGTCCCGGAGTAGATACACGGTAAATTTCTTTAATTACAGAAGCACCTTCAAAGTACTTCAACTTAATACGAAGTTCGTCAATACCGGCTTTTACATTATATCTCTCATAACCCAAGATATAGCCTTCTTTTTTCAAAACTTCTAATACGCTTTCACGCAAGCGAGAAGCAGGAGAAACAACTTCCTTTTTCTTCGCGCTTTGTGCGTTTCTAATGCGTGTGAGCATATCGCCCAAAGGATCAGACATAGACATCTAAAAACCTCCTACTACCAGCTTGATTTAACCAATCCGGGAATCTCGCCAAAACCTGCCATTCTTCTCAATTCGTTACGGCAAAGTCTAAATTTGCGATATACCCCGCGTGAACGACCGGTGTTCTCACAACGGTTCTTAATGCGAACCTTTGAAGAACTGCGCGGCAATTCTGCCAATTTTAATACCATCTTGAAACGTTCTTCAGGAGAGGTATTTTTGTCTTTGATTGCTGCAACCAATTTGCCGCGTCTTGCTGCAAATTTTTGAGTTTTAGCAACCCTTTTTAAGTTTCTATAAACTGAACTTGTTTTTGCCATATTATCTCTCCAGCTTAGTTCTTAATCGGTAAGTTAAAACTAGTCAAAAGCTCTTTGGCTTCTTCGTTGGTTTTAGCACTTGTGCAGATAACAATATCCATTCCGCGAACCGCATCAACTTTTTCATAGTTGATTTCAGGGAAAATAATCTGCTCCTTAATGCCGAAAGCAAAATTGCCTCTTCCGTCAAAGTTCTTTCCTTGAATTCCGTGAAAGTCTCTGATTCTTGGTAAAGCCATATTAACCAATCTTTCCAAGAACTCATACATTCTTTCTCTTCTCAAGGTAACTTTGCATCCCAAAGGCATGCCTTCTCTTACCTTAAAAGTAGCAATAGATTTACGAGCATGAGTAATAATTGCCTTTTGTCCGGCAATCAAGCTCATCTCATCAGCTGCATTGTTCAGTTTTTTCTTGTCTGCAACGGCGTCGCTGACACCCATATTCAAGACAATCTTTGTCAACTTAGGAACCTCGTGTGGATTCTTGTAACCGAATTTTTCCACAAGAGCTTTCTTAATGACTTCATTATACAATTTTTCAAAATTTGTCATCTTTCAAAATCCCTTATTTATCGATTACATCACCGGACTTACGGGCAAAACGTACCTTGTGTCCATTAACTTCTTTATATCCAACTTTTGTTC
>JAGCFG010000026.1 GCA_017650255.1 Alphaproteobacteria bacterium
AACTACGCAACATTTTGTGTAACAGAGTTTTTCTCAATTTTGAGCATATATTCAAAATCATCAATCCATGGTTTAATCCCAACAGGAACTCCGCGCCCGGTTTCCATTGTGATATAAGCATCTTTTGCGGTATAATCATTCAAAAAATGTTCCAACGGATAATTTCCATCACCAAAATGCAAATGCTTATCTTCAACCTCGTCAACAAAACCATCGCAAATATGATACACATCCGGTTTTAGCGCAAAAAATCCCGCCAGTTGCTTTTCAACATCTAGATTGAGCGAATTTGCCGCACATAACGCGTGCGAAAAATCAAAACAAAAACCGCATCCGCACCCTTCTTGCACAAAAGCAATCTCTTCAGGCGTATTTCCCGACAATTTCAGTCCCTCCTCTGCCACAACCGGCAGATTTTCGACCACAATCCGCTTATCATCAAACAATTTGAACTGTCTTACTGTCTCTTTTAACACCTCAATTCCTTGCCCGCAGCCTCCATGCACAACAATGCTTTTGGCGTTCAGCAAATCCGCCGCATATTGCACATGTTCAATAATCCTGCGGTTCTCAGCCTCAAGATTTTTGTTTCCCGGATTAAAATTCATCAAATGGTGCGGAGCATGGAGCCTAATCTCCACATTGGATGAACAATCTTTTATCATTCGCAAATCTTCTCTGCTTGTTTCCTTCTGCACCATAAGCTCCACAAACATTCTGTCTGCATGCTCAGAGACATATTTCATCCCATCTTCAACAATCTTCGGATTATTGCGAATATTTGAGCTGAAAAGCTTAAAACTGTATTTACGCATCATAAAACCCCATTACTACTTCTCAATTTCTAACATAAACTCAAAGTCATCAATCCATGGCTCAATCCCTTTTGGTGCGCCCTGACCTGTTTCCATTGTAATATAGGCGTCACCATCGGTGTAGTCTTTAACAAAATGTTGCAAAGGATAATTTCCCTCGCCGAAATGCCAATGTTTATCCGATGTTTCATCAATCATACCGTCACAAAGATGATAAACATCAGGTCTCAGCCGATAAAACCCCAACAACTGCTCTTCTCTATCAATACCGAGATAATTTGCCGCACCCAAAGCATGTGAAAAATCAAAACAAAAACCACAGCCGCAGTGCTCTTTGATATACAAAACCTCGTCCGGAGTATTTGCACTAAGCTTCAAATCATCCCCAAGCGGCAAATTTTCAACCACGATCCGTTCATCGTCAAACAAATTAAATTGTCGCACAGTTTCTTTTATTGTGCCAATCCCCTGCCCGCAGCCGCTGTGCACAACAATCGTCTTTGCGTTCAATATATCCGCTGCTGTTTGCGAAAGCTCAAACATCTTTCTGTTGCTGAGCTCAAGTCCTTTGTTTCCGGCATCAAAACCCAACAAATGGTGCGGAGCATGAATTCTGACTTCAATATCAAAAAACTTGTCCTTCAGTACCGACAATTCGCTTTCCAAAGTCCCCGGCACAATCATAAATTCGACAAACATTCTGTCTTTATGCGCGCCGACATACTCCTTTATATCATCAAAAATTTTCGGATTACTGCGCAAATTGGAGCTGAAAGTCTTAAACCCATATTTACGCATTTTGCAGATACCACTCTACAGTCTTTACAATTCCGCTGGCAAAATTCTCGTCTGCTTTCCAACCAAGCTCTCCGCTCAGTTTCGAAGCATCAATGGCATAGCGCCTGTCATGCCCCGGCCTGTCCTTTACAAAGACGACCAAATCTTTATACGGCTTGCCGTTTGCCTGTGGTCTTTTTTGATCCAAAATTGAGCAAATAGCATCGACAATCTCAAGATTGTTTTTCTCGTTATGTCCGCCGATATTATAAGTTTCGCCGCTTTTGCCTTTGTGAAAAATCAAGTCAATCGCTTTACAATGGTCCAAAACATACAGCCAATCACGCACATTTTTCCCATCACCGTAAATCGGAATATCTTTACCATTCAACGCATTGGAAATAATCTTCGGAATCAGCTTTTCACGATGTTGTTTCGGCCCATAATTGTTTGAACAGTTAGAAACCGTAACATCCATACCATAAGTGCGGTGATAAGCCCTAACTATCATATCAGACGAGGCTTTTGATGACGAATATGGTGAGCTGGGATCATAAGGCGTTTTTTCCGTAAAATATCCGGTATCCCCCAAGGCTCCATATACCTCATCTGTCGAAATATGATGAAAACGGCAATCTTCATACCCTTTCCTAAAGTTGTGCGGAGCACTCATCCAATAGTTGCGCGCCACATCCAAAAGCGTAAAAGTGCCCAACACATTTGTTTCGATAAAGGCCTGCGGACCGGTAATAGAATTGTCTACATGGCTCTCGGCAGCAAAATGTACAACTCCTCTTATGTCATTGTCTTTGAACAATTTTTCCACCAATGAACGGTCACAAATATCCCCCTTAACAAAAACATAATTATTGGCATTTTCACATTCCTTCAAATTATCAAGATTGCCGGCATAAGTCAGCTTGTCAAGGTTGATAATCTTGTATTCTGGATATTTTGCCACCATATAAGGCACAAAATTAGAACCGATAAAACCGGCACCACCGGTAACCAAAATAGATTTCATCGCATCTTCTCCATATTTTTAATACATTCCGACAAGGCCTGCCGCCAGTGACGATTTTCGACACCGCATTTTGCCTTAATTTTTGCCTTATTCAAAACCGAATAAAAGGGACGCGTAGCCTTTGTTGGATATTGTGAGCTTTCAATAGGATTTACTTTGCACTTCAAACCGCTCTGCTCCATTATATCAACAGCAAAATCATACCACGAGCAAACTCCTTCGTTGGAAAAATGATAAATTTCCTTAGTTCCACGCTTCATTTGCGGCAAAACATCAACAATAGCCTGCGCCAAATCTTTTGCATAAGTTGGGGTTCCCACTTGGTCAAAAACCACATTCAAACTCTCTTTTTCTGCCCCAAGCCTGCGCATTGTTTTCACAAAATTATTGCCAAACTCCGAATATAACCATGCAGTTCTGATAACAACTGCCGTATTCGCAGCCTCAAAAACAGCCTTTTCCCCCGACAGCTTTGTACTTCCGTAAACCGACTTCGGATTTGTAGCATCACTCTCAACATAAGGAGTGCACTTTTGCCCGTCAAAGACATAATCTGTCGAAATATGAACCAACGGCACACCCGTCAGAGCCAAATTTCTCGGCCCGTCGACATTGATTTTTTCCGCCAAATCTTTTTCATCTTCGGCCTTATCCACCGCTGTATATGCGGCACAGTTTATAACCGCCTCATATCTTCCTGGCTTCACAAAATCAAAAACTGCCTTTTGGTCAGTAATATCAAGCTCATCTCTATCGACATATTCTGCACTGTCTTTTAAAAGCAGTCGCAATTCATTTCCCAATTGTCCGTTTGCACCAACGACTAAAAACATTCAACTTCCTCCAACAAAAGATTATTCTTATCTTTCTCCGACAAAATGGCCTTATTTGTACCTATTTTCCAATCGATATTCAAAGTCGGATCATTATAGCGAATACCGCACTCAGAAGCCTTGTTATAAACATTGTCACATTTATAGGCAAAAACAGCTGTCTCGCTCAGCACCGAAAAACCATGTCCAAAACCACGCGGAATCATCAACTGGCGTTTATTTTCTGCCGAAAGTTCAACCGCAACATGCTTGCCGAAAGTCGGTGAATTTTTACGCAAATCCACAGCCACATCAAGCACGGTTCCTTCCAAAACACGCACCAACTTGGCCTGCGAAAA
>JAGCFG010000027.1 GCA_017650255.1 Alphaproteobacteria bacterium
ATCCCTCTCCGTGTTCAATAATAATTAATTTGCCATATCCGCGGAACGGTCCGGCAAAAATGACAGCTCCGTCATAAGGCGAAATCACTTGCGCTTGCGGACGAGTCAAAATAGAAATTCCTTTTGATGTAACACCTTTTGAAGTCTCTTCCCCGTAAGAAACAGCGATACTGCCTCTTGCCGGTTTTGACAATCTTCCTTTTGCCTGCGCAAATCCCTTTATAGATTCTCTTATATCCCGAGGTTTAAATTTAATCAAGTCATCACTTTTAGTATCCGACGTTTTTTCAGCATCTTCGCTTTGTTCTCTTCTATAAGCCTCCAATTCAGCTCTCTCTCTTTGTTTTTGCTCAAAACGTTCCTGTTCCATTTTCTGCCATGCAATTCTTTCTCTTTCCAACTTATCCAAAAGCTCTTTTATATCCTTTGCTTGGTCAGCAAGTTGTCTTATTTTCTTCTGAGTTTCCAAAGTCTGGCTTTTCAACTTTTTATTTGCATCACTTTTTTGGCTCATAAGTTTTCGCATTTGAGCATGCTCTTTTTCCAAATTGCTTTTGTTTTTAGCAATCTGAACCATCTGTTTTTCTATCGACTGTTTTTTTTCAGAAATCTCACCCAGTTTTTTCTTAATTTTTGTCGCACGCTCAGACAAAACCGGCACAGTTTCACGCAAAAGCATGGCACTTCTGATAATCTCCACCGGTTTCAAAGGCTGAACAAACAAAGCCTCTGTCGGCTTAAGCGCCAAATTTTGCAAAGCATACAAAACCTGTATCAAATTTTTATCTTCTGCCGAAAAATTCTCTTGCAAAACCTTCAGTTCATCCTGCAATTTGAGCAATTCTTTTTCCATATTTGAAGTTTGTTCTTCAATATTTTGAATTTGCCGCGCCTTTGACACCATTGTCTTGCTGATATTAGAAAGTTCCTTATCTATTTGACTGGACTGTTGTTGCAACTTTTTTTGCTTATCATTTTGCTGTTGCACTTGTTTTTGAACATACTCCAAATCCTGTTTTGAAACAGGTGCAGCAAGCACATTTTCAAAAGGCAGCAAAATCAAAGCAAACAATATGGTCAAAACAGTTTTCAATTTTCAGTCCTTATTTTTTTATCAATAGCGATTTTCCCGTCATATCACCAGGTTTTGCAATTCCAAGCAAATCAAGCAAGGTCGGAGCAATATCAGCGAGTCTTCCCTTTTCAAGGCCGACAACATTTTTCGGCGCATTGATAAGAACCGCCTGTACATCACCGACAGTATGCGCAGTATAAGGTTGACCGGTATTTTCATCAACCATTTTCTCAACATTACCATGATCAGCCGTGACCAAAATTGTCCCATCTACATCAATAATTGCTCTGACAACTTGCCCCAAACAATCGTCAACAGCCGCCACAGCTTTTAATGCAGCCTCCATAACTCCAGTATGTCCAACCATATCACCATTAGCAAAATTACAAATTATAACATCATATTTTTTGCCCTCTATTGCCGATAACAACTCTTTTGTAACTTCATATATCGACATCTCCGGCTTCAAATCATATGTTGCAACTTTCGGACTGGGGATCAAAATACGCGATTCACCGTCAAACTCTTTTTCCTCCCCTCCATTGAAAAAGAAAGTAACATGCGCATATTTTTCCGTTTCAGCAATTCTGAGTTGCGTCAACCCATTTGCCGCAACAACCTCGCCGAAAATATTTTTCAGCGCCTCAGGCGGATACATCGTTTGCATAAAACGATTATGATCGACTGAATATTCCGTCATTCCGACAGCCATTGACAATTCAATCACTTTTTTGCGTGCAAATCCCTCAAAAGAATTGTCTGCCAATGCATACAAAATTTCCCTTGCCCTGTCTGCTCTGAAATTTGCCATCAAAACAGCATCACCGTCACTCATACCGGCATAATCACCGATAACACACGGAACAACAAATTCGTCCGTAACCTTATTTCCATAAGATTCATCCATAGCCTGCGCTACAGTTTCATACCTTTTTCCATCGGCCAACACCATATTGTCATATGCTTTTTCAACCCTGTCCCAACGCTTATCACGATCCATCGCATAAAAGCGCCCCGACAAGGTAACAATCTTAACATTTTTCAAATCTGCTGTTTGTTTTTCAAAATCAGCCAAAAAACCCTTTGCCGATTCCGGCGGAGTGTCTCTGCCGTCCAAAAAAGCATGAACATCAACCCTAATACCATTATCATTCAAAATTTTTGCCAATGCAACAATATGAGCCTGCGAAGAGTGAACTCCTCCCGGAGACATCAACCCCATCAAATGGCATTTTCCGTTGTTTGCTTTGAGCGTCACAATCAATTTTTGCAAAACCGGATTTTTTTGCATTTCGCCGCTTTTAATCGCTTCATCAATCTTCGGTAAATCCTGCATAACAACCCGTCCTGCTCCCAAATTTGTATGCCCGACTTCCGAATTTCCCATCTGCCCGTCAGGCAAACCTACTGACAAACCCGATGTTGCAATCAAATTATGAGGATACTCTTCCAAATATTTGTGCCAATTCGGTGTATTTCCCTGCTCTATTGCATTATCTGACGTAATGGTTTTTCTATATCCCCATCCATCCAAAATCAAAAGCATTACTGGTTTTTGTCTCATTTTTACCTCATTAAAATCGATTCTTTTTAATCAATATATATAATTAGCTTCTTTAATAAAAGAACAATTTTATTGTTTTTCAATTTGGAGCATAATTTTTTTCCATATCTCTGCCGGCAGTGATCCACCGGTAACATTTTTCATCGGCGAATTGTCATCATTACCCAACCAAACAGCAACCGTATATCCTCTCGAAAAACCGACAAACCACGCATCTCTGTAATCTTGTGATGTTCCGGTTTTTCCCGCTGCAAAAAATGGTAATTTTGCCTTTTTGCCTGTTCCTTGTTCCACCACATTCTTTAGCATTGTTGTCATTTTTTCAACCGCATCCTCGTTGATAATCCTTTTTTTCTCGTCAAAAACTCTCTCATAAATCAAATGTCCGTCTTTGCTGTATATCTCCGAGATAGCATAAGGCCAATTTGCATATCCCCCGTTTGCAATTGTCGAATATGCCACTGCCATATCCAAAACTTTCACCTCAGAACTTCCCAAAACAACAGACGGAATATTAGCAATATGTGTACTGATACCCATTTTGTGCGCCTTTTCAATAATCTTTTTTCTACCCACTTTGTTTGACAAATCAACCGTTGCCAAATTCAACGAACGATAAAATGCTTCATTCAAACTGACTTTTCCATAAGATTTCTTGCCATAATTCTCCGGTTTCCACTTGCCGATTTGCAAAGGCTTATCGTCAATCTCGTCCTCAGGAGAAAATCCGTTTTCCAAAGCCGTCAAATACACAAAAAGCTTGAACGACGACCCCGGTTGACGCAAAGCCTGGGTTGCACGATTATATTGGCTCTTTTTATAATCAACTCCGCCGACCATGGCCTTTATCGCCCCGCTATTGTCCAAAACCACAATAGCTCCATTGCTAACATTATTTTTGCGATTCTTTTCAACCGCTTCTTTCAAAACAGCTTCCGCCTCTCTTTGCAACTCTGCATCCAGAGTTGTATAAACATTTATATCCGTATTCTTCTCGCCAATATACGCCCCAATCTCATTGTACACCCAATCTCCAAAATATTTTCCTCCGCTGAAATCATAATATTTATTACCGATAGTCTGATTTAGCGCTTTTTCCATTTGCATTTGAGAAATTTTTCCGCTGTTTACCATATTTTGCAAAACAACTCTAGCTCGCAAAAGAGCATTTTTCTCGTTTGACACCGGATTATACTTTGCCGGTGCTTTCAACACTCCCGCCAAAATTGCTGCTTCTTTCAAATTAACATCATTTGTGCTCTTGTGAAAAAACTTTTGAGATGCCGCCTCAAAACCGTATGTTCCGGCTCCCATATAAACTCTGTTCAAATACAATGTCAAAATTTGGTCCTTGCTAAAATGTTTTTCAAGCCAAAAAGACAGCAAAAGTTCTTGTACCTTTCTTTTCACACTTTTTTGCGGCGTTAAAAACAAATTTTTACTGACCTGCTGAGTGATAGTGCTGGCTCCCTGCACATAGCGTCTGTTTTTCAAATTGACCGCCATTGCCCTGAAAAAAGAAATAAAATCAAAACCGAAATGCGAATAAAAACGCCTATCTTCCGTAGATATAATCGCATCTTTCAAATAGCTTGGGATCTTATCGGCATACACTACATCAGAATAAACACCGCCATAAGATTCTATCTCTTTGCCGTTTTCGGTCAAAATTGTTGTTGCCGGCAATCTGGTTCGCTCTATTGCTTTTGAAATATCAGGCATTTTCAACCAACAATAAAAAACGTATCCGCCCAACACAAGAAAAAGCGTCAAAAGCAACAACAGCAAAGGTTTGAGCCACCATATTTTTTTGCTTTTTGAGCGTTTGCTTTTTCTTTTGCGAACTTGCACTTTTTTAGTCTGTTTTTTAGGCTTTTTGCTTTTCTTTTTCTCAACAGTCTTGGCCATTACACACCCGCTATCGCCAAACTAACTTTTAATACAAACATCAGGAGCACGCAAATAAAGCGGCTTGGGATAATTTAGATTTTTTCGAGAAAACCGCTCTTCACCACACCTTGCCAAAGCCCTAATCGAAATCATATCTTCCATTCTAATTGCATGCAAACTCAATCCCGACGGCTTTATCAAAAATCTCTCCACTCCGTCCCCAATCAGCGAAACTTTTTTGTGCCTCAGTTTTGCAATAATATTCTCATATTCCAAAGCTTGAGGTTCTTGCAGACTTTTTTTGTGGGCATCAAAAAGTTGAAAATAAAAATCATCACGTTTTGTTTCGATAATCACCGCGTTCAATTCTGCCAATTCATCATATTGCAAGTCTTCTATATATGCCTCAAAAGCTGACACTCCCGTCAAAGCCACCTCTGGCAATGCCAAACCAAAAGTTCTCGCCGCCGACAAAGAAGACCTAACCCCCGTAAAAGAACCAGGTCCTGTGCAAACCGTTATCAAGTTCAAATCTTTCATCTCAAGTTTTGCATTATCCAAAACCTCTCTTATCTGCAACATCAAGGCTTCGGCCTGGCCGAATTCCATTTTCTTTACAGATTTTTCAAGCACAACACCATCTCTAGTCAAAACTACCGAACATGCCTGTGCTGTAGTATCAAAAGCCAAATTTAACATTTTTCTGTTACCAAATTATTTTTATACTTCATTCACAATAGATACATGTATATAATACAAAAAGCAAATTAATGGTAAAAAAAAATTAAAAAACATGAACAAAGAGCTTCTTATAAACATGTACTATGCCGCCCCCGAATTCTGGTATATAAATTTGGGGATTTTATTGTTTTTTATCACTTTTATTGCTGTTCAATACTACAAAATATTCCAATTAAAACGCAAAAACTATTTTTTGAAACGCACCGAAGATCGTTATTCCGAAACCATAAATGCCGCTCATGACGGATATTATATTTTTATATACCCCGACGAACGAGTCGACGATTCGCAGCCCGAAGTCATCGAAAAATGTTCGCGCCGCCTTGCTGTAATGCTATCTTTACCCAACGGCATTGACTCAAATCTCAACGATGTTCTGCACGACTTCTATAAAGACGATATCGATAAAATCAATAAATACATCAGTCTCCTAAAAGGTGATGCCGTTGCTTTCGAAGATAAATTTGTATTAAAAAACGGCAAGACCCTCAACCTCAGCGGCACTCGCATCAGCGGTTCTGATGGTAGCACATATGGCGACATAATTTGGTTTAGAGACATCAGCGCCGACAGTTCATTCATTAACACCATAAAGACAGAGCAAAAAAATCTAAACAAACGCCTGCTCGACTTGGAAAATCTCCTCGACAACCTTCCATATCCGGTTTGGCTTCGTGATGCCAATCTCAACCTGGTTGCTGTAAACAAAAAATATTCAGAATTCATCAGTACACCCGACAAAAATACTACCATATCACAAAATGTAGAAATAGATTGCAACAGCGAAACTGGTTCAATCAAGAAAATTGCTGTCCAAGCTCAAAAAAGCAATCGTCCCCAAATCTGCCAAATCCACCGCAACCGCGATGGAAAGCATTTTTGCTTTGAAGCTATTGAAACACCTTTTCACTCCGAAGACAGCCTAGATAAAATCGCCACTGTCGGAACATTGCGTGACATCAGCGAATTTGACGAACTCTCCCACAGCATAAAACAAAATCAAAATGCCCATCTCGAAATTTTGGGCGCCTTGGGAACCGCTTTTGCTGTATTTGACGACAAATTCAAATTGCTTTTCTATAACACAGCTTTCAAACACCTGTGGAATTTTGACGATGAATGGCTAAACAGCAAAAGGACCTATGGCAATTTTCTCGACAACTTACGCGAACGTCGCCTTATTATGGAAGTTCCTGATTATCCTTATTTTAAGAACGAAGAACAAAAAATGTTCAGCAAAATCATCGAGCCCAAAGAAGATTTAATCCACTTGCCCGACGGTCGCTCATTGCGCCGTGTCCGAGCACCATATTTGCGTGGAGGGCTGGTTTTTGCCTATGAGGATATAACCGACAGGCTCGCTGCCAGAAGAGAATATAACCTTTTACTAAATGTTCAACAGGAAATTCTAAGCAAAATAAACGATGCTATACTAATATTCGGCAGCGACGGAAAGCTTACATATTTTAATAACACCTATCTTGATATGTGGAAAATTAAAGCAGAAGAGCTACAAAACGAACCGACATTCAATGAATTATGGGAAATTAATCGCAAATATTTTACCGATGTAACAAATTGGCCTTCATTCAAAAAAGAAATATTCAACTACATATTCTCAAGCAATACCCAAGCTTTCAGTTTCAAAAGAAACAGCAATGATATCATTGAATGTTCATCAATTCTCCTCTCCAATGAATCCATTATGGTTATAATGCGTAAAACTGACAATCCGTAATTCATTGACAAAA
>JAGCFG010000028.1 GCA_017650255.1 Alphaproteobacteria bacterium
CACTGCTTGTGCGGTGGTTGGACTGATTGTTTGGGAGCGGTTGGCAGAAGGAGCCACAATCGGGACACCGCTTTGTTTGATGAGTTCTAAGGCAACTTTGTGGTTTGGCATTCTGACTGTTGCGGTTGGAAGTCCGGCGCAGGCCAAGTCCATTGCCTGTGATTTTTTGTTGCGTTTTAAGACCATGGTGAAAGGTCCGGGCCAAAAGTGTTTTGCCAGTTCAAGCGCGCGGCTGTCGGTCTCAACAAAATCGTGCAGGGCATCAATTTCGGCAATATGGGAGATTAGGGGATTGAAAGAGGGGCGCTCTTTGGCTTTGAAAATTGCGGCAACAGCCATTGGAATTGTGGCATTGGCGCCCAAACCATATACGGTTTCGGTCGGAAAAGCCACCAGGCCTCCGTTTTTGATAATCTCTGCAGCCTGAGTTAAATTTTCTTTTGTTGGTGAAAATATGTTCTGCATTGTTGTCTCCGTTATTGTCTGCCGCCTTTGTTGATATATTGTTTTTTGGTTTTGTTTCTCGGGTTTTCGCTTTCCAAATTGATATATTCCAAAAACTGTCCGATTTTGTTCAAAAAAATCAAATTGTCGGCATGAGGTGGCTGCGGAACAATTTGTCTTTTTGGGTTGTCAAAATCGTACACAATATAGTTTTCAAAATTGAGCATTGCCGCGCAGTAGCTCGGTAGCATAATCTTTTCGTACATTTTTATGTCGTTGTCAATATTTATTACTCTTTCAAGTTTGTGTTTGAGCCGATGAGCGTTTTTTTCGATTATGGTTAATGAGCGAGGGTGGTTTACTTCGTGGTAGGATTTTATGTTGTTGGGGCAATATACCGGATTTTTGTGGTCAACATCAAAACCGGGGCCGGTTATGGTTTGGCCTTTATAATTGAGGACAAAACTTTCGGCATTGCCCTTGGTGCGCATATTTTCGATTAGAGCGGCGGCATATTCGGGGTGGACGGCGTTTGAACACAAAAGCTCGTAGAACTCGTCTTCGTTGCTGCGAATAAATCTTTTTACAAAACCTTTTTGTTCGTGATATTTGGCAAATTCTTCGTAGCAAAAATCTTTTATAAAATCTCTAAAGTCGGATATCCCCATAGATTTTATTACCTCCGGAGCAATTTTTTGGTCTATCAAATGCACAAGCAGGGGATATTCTATTGACCTATAGCTCGGGTAGTCGCGCATCTCTGCCCAATATACGGAATCTTTTAAGGCTTGATCATAAAGCATTATGTTATACATGTTGCCGTCGTTTTTGTGCGAGTTGCGTCTGGCTTTGATGTATTTTTTTGACATATATTCGCTGTTGACGTTTGAGATGTTGCCGTTGCAGTCGTCGCGGATGAGGAGCTTGTGTTCCGGCGAGATTGGGTTGGCAGAGGCAATTTGCAATGAGCAATTGTTGTTGATTATATAACTGCGCAATATTTCCAACAGGCGGTTTTTGGTTTCTGCCGAAGTGTCAGAGGACAAGACTTTTAAGGCCTTATCGCATATAAAATCGGAATATTCTATTTGTTGTTTTGCTCTTTTTATTTCGCGCCTGTTTTTGCCGGACATGATTATTTCCTTGTTGCTGTATTTCGTCAATTTGTCCAAATATAACACAAATTTTTTAAATTGTCTAAACTTTTATTTAATTTTTTTGATTTATTTTTCTTTCAAAAGAAAGGGAGATTGAATTATGACAGAATTTACATTTGATAATAAAAATGCCGCAAAGAGTGGTTGCAAGGTTATTTTGACGGCAACAAGTGCTGTTAAGTGTGGAAAGTTTTGCTCGGAACAGAGTTTGAAAAAACTTAAAAAAGCTGTTAAAAATGAGGGGTTTGAGGCAAATTTCGGCGAAGTTGTCAGCATTTTTGACGGAGAAGAAAAAATTATTCTTCTTGGAATGGGAAAAGACAATAGCTTGTTTGATATTCAACTTTTGGGCGGAAAACTTTATAAACAAATTGCAAACGCGACTTGTGTTGATATGTTGGTAGCAAAAAGCCAAAAACTTTCGGCATCGGAAGTTGCTTGCAATTTGGCTTTTGGTATTGAGTTGGGCGGATATAGTTTTGATAAATATTTTACCACTAAAAAGCAGGAAGATTTTCCAAAGCTGGAAAAAGTGAATTTTTATTGTGATGACGAAAAAATATCTTTAAGCGAATACAATAACTTACACTCTGTAGCTAATGCAGTGCGTTATGCTCGCGATTTGTGCAATGAACCGGCAAATTATTTGACACCGCAGGTTTTTGCAGAAGATATAAAAAGGCTAGAGTATCTGGGATTAAAAGTGAAAATTTTGGAAGAAAAGCAAATTAGGGCAGAAAATATGAATATGCTGCTTTCGGTTGCACAAGGCTCGCACAATTCGCCGCGTGTTGTGGTTGTGCGCTGGGAAGGTGACAAAAAATCGACCGAGCCTGAAATTGGTTTGGTAGGTAAGGGCGTTACTTTTGACTCCGGCGGAATTTCGCTTAAGCCTTCTGCGAGAATGGGGGATATGAAAGGTGATATGACCGGTGCGGCGGTTGTTGTTTCTGTTATGAAAGCGGCGGCTCTTTGCAAGCTGAAAAGAAATATGACGGCGGTTGTCGGTTTGGTTGAAAATATGCCTTCTGGACATGCTTCGCGCCCTGGAGATGTTGTAAAATCGATGTCGGGACAAACGGTGGAGATTATTGACACCGATGCCGAGGGACGTTTGGTTTTGGGTGATTGTTTGTGGTATTTGCAACAAAAATATAATGCAAAAAACATTATCGATGTTGCCACTTTGACAGGCTCGACAATGAGAACATTCGGTTTTGAATATGCCGGACTTTTCAGCAACAATGACAAGCTGGCGCAAAAGCTTTTTGAGGATGGCGAAAAAAGCGGCGAAAAAGTTTGGCGCCTGCCGGTAACAAAAGAGTATGACAAGCTGATGGATTCTGATATTGCCGATATGAAAAACCTTGGCCCGGTTAATGCCGGAGGGATTACGGCGGCTTGTTTTTTGCAAAGATTTGTAAATTCGCAAAATGCTTGGGCGCACTTGGATATTGCCGGTGTTGACAAAGACGATAAGGGACATCCCCTAACGCCAAAAGGGGCAACGGCTTTCGGGGTGCGAATTTTGAGCAAGTTTGTCGGTTGCTACTAAAAGCGCAAAAAACTAAAAAAGGCTCTCGGAAGAGGGCTTTTTTTGTGAGGTTGTCAAAATTGATTGCAATTTGTTTTTTTGAGATTTATAAAAAGGGCAATATTTTATTATTGTGTTTAAAATTTCTTATTATGGAAGATGAAAATATTAAAATTAAAGATGTTATTACGTTTATTGTCATTTTGTGCGTAATGATTGCTTATGTTTTTTTATCAGCTTGTATAATTGCCGGCTTAGCGGTTGTTGTCCCCTGGTTTGTGTTGACGGCTTTGCCGCCGGTGCTTGCCGGTTGCTCTGATTTTTGCAGCGTGATGGTATATTTGATTATATTCGGAGTGCTGGCGCTTGTGATATTGTTTACGCTTCTGTTTTTGTGCTGGTTAGGCACAAGACTTCCGGGGGTTCTAGCGGACAAGCTGCTGTGATAAAAAGTAAGTTTTTTGTGTTTTAATAAAATTATTATGAAAAAGAAAAAATTGAAGAAAAACAAGAAAAAAGCCAAAAGGCAAAAAAAGCTGAAAAAAGTGCTGAAAAACATGGGCGAATGTCTTTTGATATTTGTTGCGGGTTTTGGCTATGTCGCAGTTGTTTTGGTGTTTGTGTGGCTGTTGAGAAAATTAGGCGCAAATTATCCGGACTCTCAGCTGGTGATGATTGCACTTGCTTTAACTATCCTGCTGCCAATTATTATCGGGTTGTTGATTTTGGCCGGTTTTCGTCTGTGGCTGGCTTTTGCGGAGTGGCGTAGAAACAAATGAGCCCGACAAATTGAACTTTGACGCATTTCTTCTCTTAAAAAGGGGAGAAATGCGTTTTTTGTTGCTTTTAAATGTTGAGGAGTGTATTTATTATGCAATAAATGGTATTTTAAGGAGAAAAAAATGTTAAGAGATGATGTGCAAAATGCTATCAAAGAGGCTATGAAAAACCACGAGGCAGAGAGATTGAGTACCGCCAGAATGATTTTGGCCGGTATTAAGGAAAAAGATGTCGATGCCAGAGGAAAAGGTAAAGAATGTGCCGCAGAGGCTGATTTGATGTCGATGATGCAAACAATGATTAAACAGCGCCAAGAATCGGCAAAAATGTACAGAGACGGCAACAGACCGGAATTGGCCGAAAAAGAAGAGCAGGAAATTAAGATTATAGAAGGCTTTTTGCCCAAACAAATGTCCGATGCCGAGGTAGATGCCGCAATTGCGGATGTTATTGCCGAGTTGGGTGCAAGCTCGATGAAGGATATGGGCGCGGTTATGGCAAAAATGCGTGAAAAATATGCTGGACAAATGGATTTTGGTGCAGCTAGCGGAAAAATTAGGGCCGCATTGAATAAATAATAGGACAGTTATGGAAGACGCCGATTTTTACAGGTTTTTGGACGAGATTAGAGCCAAGGTTTCTTTGGCAGATGTCATCGCTGCAAAAGTAAAATTGACGCGCAAGGGACGCGAATATACCGGTTTGTGTCCTTTTCATAACGAAAAAACACCTTCTTTTACCGTCAACGAGGCAAAGGGGTTTTATCACTGTTTCGGGTGTGGTGCGCATGGTGATGTGATTAAGTTTGAAATGGAGGCAAATGGTTTGCCTTTTATGGATGCGGTTACAAAATTGGCGCACAAGGCAGGTTTGCAAGTGCCGAAGTTCAGCCGCGAAGACGGAGAAGAAAGCAAGCATCGCAGTTCTTGGTATGAAATTATGGAGCTAGCGGTCGGTTTTTTTGAAAAAAGTCTGCTGTTGCCGGTGGGTTCCGAAGCGCTTAATTATCTGAGCGGCAGAGGTTTTGATGAGAGCATAATTAAAAAATTTCGTTTGGGATATGCTCCCGATAACAACGGTTTGAGCGCATATCTGGCCTCTAAAAATGTGTCGGAAAGCGATATGATAGAACTGGGGCTGGCGGTTTTGTCGGAGAAGAACTCTAAAGTTTATGACTTTTTCAGAAACAGGGTGATTATCCCTATTATGGACAAGCGCTCGAGGATTATCGGTTTTGGCGGCAGGGTAATGGGCAATGAGCAGCCGAAATATTTGAACTCGCCGGAAACACCGATTTTTAACAAACGCAAGGTGCTGTATAATTTGAATTTTGCCCGCGACAAGGCTTATGAAAACAAAAAAATTGTTATCTGCGAAGGCTATATGGATGTTATTGCGCAGGCAAAATACGGGTTTGATTATGCGGTGGCCCCTTTGGGAACGGCTTTGACCGAAGACCAGATACAAGAGGCGTGGAAAGTTTGTCCGGAGCCGACGCTTTGTTTTGACGGAGACGGAGCAGGTGTTAGGGCGGCAGTGCGCTCGGTGGACAGAGTTTTGCCGATTTTGAAGCCGGGGTATTCGCTGAAATATGTATTTTTGCCTGACAAAATGGACCCTGATGAGTTTTTGAAGGCCAGAGGGGCGGAAGAATATGCCAAGATGATTGATAATACAATGCCTTTAGCGGAGCTTTTGTGGCGAAAAAATATGCAGTTGCAGCCGACTGATACGCCCGAGCAAAAGGCAAAGTTTGAAAAAAATATTTATGATGAAGTTGCAAAAATTACCGATGAAAAAGTTCGCGGATATTATATGCAGGATATGCGCAACAGGGTTTTTGAGGTGCTTAGAGGCGGAAAACAGGCTGTTCAAAAGCCGGCGTATAAAAACCAGAACGAAAACAGAAAAATTGCGGCAAAAATCGGGGTTAAACGGACTTTGGATGAAAAAGTTGCAAGGTTTATTATGGCGGTTTTTGTATGTTGTCCGAAAATTATCGGTGAATTTGAAGAAAAAATCGGTATGTTTGAGATTAGGGATGCCGGTTTGAGTGTTTTTTGGGAGAAATTGGCGGAAATAAACAGAGATAACGAAAATCTTGATGCCGAGAAGCTTATGCAAGAGTTGGCAAAGCAAAATTTGGACAAGTTTGCAGCCTCGCTGTGGGAGCTGAAAATGCTAAAACAGCAAAATTTGGGTATTATCAAGTTAAGAGAAGAAGTTAGTAATAAAATTTTGGAAATGCAACTTGGGCAAATTGAAAAAGAGATTAAAGAATGTATTTTTAAATTGGAAAATGCCGAGTCGCTCGATCAAGGTGTTTATGAACGACTCGAAACTTTGAAAAAAGATCGTCAAAATTTGTTGTCGGAAAAAATCACAGGCCTTGATAATGCTTGAAAATATCCAGATTTTACTAAACGAAAAGTTTTAGAGCAGATATTTTTTATTAAACCATTTGTTGACAAATATCTAAAAAATAGTTAGAAATTAGCCGCTAGCAATTTTTTTGTCCCTATATATTTAGGGGCGAACGAAAATCGATTTTTGGGAAAAGCAATGGCAGATACGGACGATCAAGATTTTTACGAGTCAGGTGCATCTGATGCGCCGTTGATTGACAGCCTTGGCAGTGCTGTTAAAAATGTTATCAAAAAAGGTACCAATCGCGGTTATATTACGGTTGAGGAACTCAATAGGGCTTTGGCCGCGGATAAGGAGTCTTCTGAACAGATAGAAGATATTATGACCGAGATTTCGGATATGGGCATAAGCATTATATCAGAGTCTGACTCTGATATGGTCGAGAGCGAAGAGACTACAGATTCTGCTGAAGAAGATGAAGAAACAGGCAATTTTGACGAAAAGGATATCGGCAGATATGACGACCCTGTAAGGATGTATTTGCGCGAAATGGGAAGCGTTGAGCTGTTGTCGAGAGAGGGCGAGATTGCGATTGCAAAACGTATTGAAGCCGGAAAGACGGTGATGATTGACGGTTTGTGCGAAAGCCCGATGACAATTAAGGCAATTGCTTCTTGGCGTGATGATTTGTTGAGCGGGGCCATGCAGCTTAGGGATGTTGTAGATTTGGAAATGATGTATGGCGATGATCCCGAAGCGATTGTTTTTGATGATGATGAAAATTCTTCTGTGGAAGATTTGGCAAAAGTTACTGAAGAAATTGCCGATAAAGAAGACAGTATCGATGATTTGGACGAAGATTTAAGCGAGGACATGGATCTTCAAGATGCTGTTGATGACGAAAATGATGATGATGTAGATGACGATTTGGACCAAGAGAACGACGAAGAGGGCGAAGGTGGTTCTGATGTCGACGAAGATGATGACGGCATGGGAGGACATTCTTCGGCATCTATTGCGGCTATGGAAGAGGCTCTGTGGGAGCCGGTGCTTGAGATATTGAACAAGATTTCAAGCTATTATGACGATTTGAAAAAAATTCAAAATCAGCGTGTTGATGCGATTATTTCAGGAAAAGAGCTGAAACCTGCTTTGGAAAAGAAATATATTCAGGTCAAAAAAGAGCTGGTTGAGCTGATGAGCTCTATTCACCTTAATGCAAGCCGTATCGAACAATTGGTAGAGCAATTGA
>JAGCFG010000029.1 GCA_017650255.1 Alphaproteobacteria bacterium
GAGTTGCGGTTTGTCATCATATGTTGCCGACGGTTTTTACAACTTTAATAATGCCACAAAACCCATTACCCACGCAGAAAAAATTGCCGGCTTTTATCAAAATAAAGGGGTTAAAAATTTGGCTCTATTTTATTATAATTGTGCCGAATTTGACGACTTTTTGCCGCTATTCCGTGAAAAACTCAAAGAAAAAGGTATTAATATAATTTCCGAAACCGCTGTCAACAGCACAGATATGGATTTGACTATTCCAATGCTAAAAGTCAAAGAACTCAATCCGGATATGCTCCATGTCCAGCTCATTCCGCCACAGGCCGGAATTTTTGCCAAAACTCTCAAAAAGTTGAATTGGGATATAGAAATCGGCAATTTGAATGATTTGCTTTTGAGCGCAGATTATTTTGATGGTGCATATATTTTTCAGGATGATGCCGGGACACCGCAGTTTGGCGAGCATTTTGCGGAAACAACTGGTCAACGCGTCATCGGTTGCACTGCCAACTTTTATGATAATGTGCGGATGATAATAGATGCTTATGAACATATCGGCGACGGACAAACTTTGCCGACAAAAGAAAATGTTGTGGCATATATGCTGAACAATAAGAATTTCAATTCATCTTTTGAGCAATATGATATTGATGCAGAAGGTCATATCAACACCCCGTCGACAGTTAAACAACTTGAGAACGGAAAATTAAAAAAGATAGAGGAGTGAAAATGCTTGAGCTAAAGAATATCACCGCCGGATATGGCAAAAAAACTGTTCTAAGCGACGTTTGCGTTGCTTTTAAGGACAACACCGTAACCGTTGTTATGGGACCGAACGGTGCCGGAAAATCCACTTTGTTAAAAGCCGCCTACGGGTTGTTGAAAAACACATCAGGAGAAATTTTGCTCAATGGCAAAAAATTTGTTCCAACCCCGCAAAAACTTGTGCAAGAGGGTATTTTTATGGTTCCGCAGGGAAAACGCGTGTTCCGTCATATGACGGTTAGGGAAAATTTGGAGCTGGCAACACATTTTTGGAAAGATAAATCAATTTTTCCGGAGCGTTTGGCCGAGATATTGAAGCATTTTCCGGATTTGGAAGCAAGGTTAGGAGACTTGGCCGGCAATCTTTCTGGCGGGCAACAACAAATGGTCGCACTCGCCAGAGGATTGTTAAACCGTCCCAAAATGGTTTTTATGGATGAGCCGTCAATCGGTTTGTCGCCAAAGCTCATCAATGATACATTCCATAAAATTAAGCAAATTAAAGACGAAATGGGAACTTCGTTTGTGATTGTTGAACACAATCTAAAAACTTTGTTGCCATTGACTGATTGGGCTTATATATTGGAGCAGGGCAGAGTTATTTATGACGGCCCATCCGAGGGTAATACCTTGGAAAAAATGATTGCCGCCGTGTTCAAATAAAACATAACAAGAGGAAGCAATATGAAAAAGTTTTTATTGAGTTTATACATGATTTTGGCCCTTGTTGCTTGCAAAGACGAGCAAAAGGCAACACAAGAGCAGGTTAGTAAGCCTGTCGTCAAGATAGGTGTAATTTATCCAATGTCCGGCAATTATGCTCACTTTGGCGATGCAATGAAAACAGCCCTTAAAATGTTTGAGAACGAGGAACAAACAAAAAATTCTCCCTTTGAATATAAATTCTATCTCGAAGACACGGCATTCAGCGCTGCAAAAAGTGCAGTTGCCGCCAAAAAACTCATAGACATTGATAAAGTAGATGTAATAATCACCCTCGGCTCAGACGTAGGTTCCGTTGTTTCGCCGATTGCCCAAGCCAGCAAAGTAATTCATCTTTCTATGGCGACAGAACTCAATGTTGCCAAAGGAGAATATAACTTTACTGTAAGCACTCCGCCCAACAAAAATGCCGGAAAAATGGTCGAAGAGCTGGAAAAATTGAATCTTGACAAAGTTGCTTTTGTAATTCAAAATACAGCCATGATGCAGTCGGTTGCCGAGCATATTCGCCAAGCCGGACGTGACGGAAATATCAATATTATATCTGACAATGCCATAAACAGCGGTGAAAAGGATTTTAAGATATTGATATATAAAATCTTAAACGATGAACCAAATGCAATGATTGTCCAACTTCAGCCGCCTGAGTTGCAAATTTTTGTGAAACAATTGCGTGAGGTCAATAAGGACATTTTGATAACGGCTGTAGAAAGTTTTTCTTATCCGGAAGACAAGACCTTGTTTGAGGAAACATGGTTTTCCGGAGCGGTTGTTCCGACCAAACAATACAGCAACAAATTCAAAGAAATTACAGGTCTTGATACTACCAATTATTCTGAGCTGTTTTATGCAATCTTGGAGATTATACGAAGTGCATACACCAACACCGACAAACTTGAGGTTATCAATAATATTCTCAAATTGAAAATGGACAGCTTTTCTATCGGTAATGTAGAGTTTAATGCTGATGGGGTTATGCAGGCTGACGCATTTTTATATACCATCAAAAACGGACAAGTTGAAGTTATGGACGAGTAATAAAAACGAAAGGATTTAATATGAAAAAACTTATTTTAAGCTTATTAATGGCAACTGCTTTGGTTGCATGTGGCGAAAAAACAGATAATAAAACCACGGAAACCAAACAAACAATCAAAATCGGCGGAATCTTTCCTTTAAGCGGACCGCAGGCCAGTATGGGCGAGGCCGCCAAAGCCGGAATGTTGAAGGCTCTTAAAGAAAAAAATATAGATAGCCTGCATTATAACTATGAACTTGTGTTCGAAGATAATCAGGGAAAAATTCCTGTTATGCCGGCAGCTGCAACAAAATTGATTACCCAAGACAAGGTGGATGCCATCAGCACTATTACTTCTGCTTTTGCAAAAGTTATTGCACCATTGGCAGACCAATACAACATTTTGCTTTGGGACTATTCTTTTGAAGACAAAAATTATCCTCGCTTTGCAAAATATGCTTTCAACCAGGGCGTATCAGTTCAAGATCTGGCAGATAAGTTTTTTTCTGAATTTGTAAAAGATGATATAGAAAATGTAGCAGTTTATGTTCAAAATGTCGGTATTTTAGGTTTATTGACCGATAATTTGGAAGAAAAATTGCAACAACAGGGCTTGAGATATACCATAAATGCTTCTAACCCCGGTGAGCGTGATTTTCGCCTTTCTATTGCCCAAAACAAAGAAAACGGCTTTAACAAGTTTTTGGTGATGGCGTTTCCGCCGGAGCGCGAGATAATTTTGAAACAATTGCTCGAGGCCGGTGTTGCCAAAGATGATATTTATGCCGGTTGTTTAGATATGTCTCAGGTGATTGATCTTTATGAGGGTATCAAAAACGTTACATACAACCGTGGTTCACAAGATTTTGTTGATAATCTGGCCAAGGAGTATAATTTGAGCTCAACCTTCAGCGCAACCGGCTTTTATGACTTTGTAAATTTGGTTGTTGAAGCCAGCGAAAGCCTCTATAAAAAAGGCGAAAAACCAACGGCTGAGCAAATCAGCAATTATATCCTTGCAAAAGGAAAATATGCTTGTGCCAGCGGCGAGTGCGATGTTAAGGATAACGGATTTATTCTAAACCAGCCGATCTCTCTCATTTGCCGAGATCAAAAATGGCAAGATATTAAATAATATAAAGGCGCCTCAGGGCGCCTTTTTTCTGCGTGTTATCACAAATAAAATACTTGACAAATAATTACAATTTGTCTACGAATCAAACTCCAAGAAAAATTATTAATTCATTAAAAATATAAAATTATGCTTCTGGTTCAAATTTTATTGATTGTGGTCATCTTGGCAATCGCATATAAGAAGGAGATAATATCTCTGTATAACAAGATGAAAGAAAAGCGAGAAGATAAAGGTCTTTTCACGGGAAGAACCAAAAAATTTATCGAGAGGTTCTGCGCTTTGGCGCTTTGCACAGGATTGATGTTGGCGGTTTTTCTCATTTGTATCTGCGTAATCCCCGGTGAGGCAGGATATTTTGTAGGCGGAATACTGGATGTTTTTGTGTTATGCGGCATAGTTATTTTGGCAACCTGTTAACATCACAAAACCACCCTTTGGGGTGGTTTTTATTTTGGGCTCAAGTAGAGAAAAAACAAAAATTCATATAAAATACTTGACAAATTATTGAAATTTGTCTACGGATTAAACCTCAAGAAAAATTATTAATTCATTAAAAATATAAAATTATGCTTCTAATCTTAATCCAAATTTTATTGATTGCGGTCATCTTGGCAATCGCATATCCAAAAGAGATAGTATCTCTGTTTCAAAAGATGAAACAACACTTTAAGGAACATGACTATCGTTGGTTGAAACCGATTGCCATCGGGCTCGCGATTGTTGTCGGGATAGTCGTCCTTGTCCTTTTGTTTAAGTTTGTATATTGGTTGGTGACTTGGGCTTTACCTGGGGATTTGGGTGAATTTGTCGGCTTTTTGGCAGCTATTGTTGCAGATATTCTTGTCGCAGCTGCCGTTTATATGGCCGGTACAGAATATTGGCATTTGCCATTCTGAAACATTACAGAACAAAAACCGTCTCATAGAGACGGTTTTTTAGGTTTTAAGAATTTACATAAAATACTTGACAAATAATTACAATTTGTCTACAAAAATACCTCAAGAAACATTATTAACATTTATTTTTACAAACCAAATTTTTAAGTTATGAAAAATTTTTTAGTAGTATTGTTAATCCTGCTGGTGTTTTTGCTGCCGGTAGGGTGGAAGTTGTTTAACTCTTCCTATGTCAAGATTCCGCCCAAACATGCCGGCTACAAAACGGTCTGGGGGCAGATACAGGACACAACCTATGGCCCCGGATTGGTGTGGTTTATCCCCGGGACTGAACACATGGGTAACTCTGTCACTGTGGTGAATGTTCAGCCGAAAAATTACAAGTATGTTTTTGATGTAAAAACCAAAAACATGCAAAAAATCAAGCTGAATGTTTCGGTCCTCCAAGAGCCGAATGCACCAAGACTACATGTAATGGCCAATCAATATAGCTCTTACGACGACTATCAGAAACAAGTTGTCCAAGACTTATTGAATTCAGTCATGGTAACACTATGCGGTCTCACCGATATCTGGTCGCTTGTCGGCGGCTATGAAGAGATGACACTCGACGCGGTAAACTATATTGTCAATGATCAGTTAATTAATGACAATTACGTGAACATCCGCGCTATCCGATTGCTTGGCTTTGAGGCCTCTCCTGAATTTGAACAATTGATGGAGAAAACAGCCCAAGCTCAGCAGGAAATCAGCCTCGAAGAGCTCAAGGCTAAAAAGGCAGAAGTTGAGACAAAGAAGGTAATGGAAGAGGCCAAGCAGACCTACGAGCGTATGGCTGCCGTCGCCAAGGCTAACGGACTTGAAATTCAAATCAAAGCCCAGGCCCTCAAGGACAACCCCTTCGTTGCCCAATACGAGATGGCGAAAGCATTGCAGAACTGGAACGGCGAAATTTCATTACCCCAAACGCTCTCCATCATCGAGGCCAGCAACAAGGGATTACCTATCATGCCCTTCATGAATTTGAATGGTGCAACTAGTGGAAAATAAAAACTAAAAACTAAAAAATTATGCTAACGATTCAAATCATAGCGGTTGTTTTGATTTTGGCAATCGCTTATAAAAAAGAAATCGTTGCGCTCTTCAAAAAAGCCGGAGAACGCATCGAAGAAAAATCACAAGAAAACGCTGAGGCTTCCGCGCCGGCCAAGAAGAAAAAATCAGAGGTGAAAAAATTTCTCAACTCAATCGACTTTTTGAGTGATGAGACCAAGAGATTTCTTCGCATCCTCTGCGGTGTAATCATCAGCGTTGCAGTGCTTATTGCAATCTTCCTCATCTGCCACCTCCTTTTTCCCGGAGGTGCCGGATACGCGGTGGGCAGTGTTATAGACGTTGTCCTCATAATTCTCGGCATAACATTTGTTGTCGAGGAAATGGATTGGTAAAAAAAAGACCACCCCTCAGGGTGGTTTTTTTTGAATCAATAACAATCAATCAGTCGTCATCATCTTTAACTCTGCGCATTGCATCTTCCAATAAATCGCGCTCAGCCACTTTGTCCCAGCCATATACCCAGACCTCAAAAAACCACAACAAAATTCTTAATGGAATACTAATTATAAATAGCAACAGCTTGTACTATTCAAACTTTCTACGCAATAAGAAACAGAAAATTCAATAAATGGATAACTATAAATGTTTTTGTTTTGTTTCTTTTATTAATTTGAAAGTATGAAAGCCTTCATGTCTTAAGAAAAATAAATATGCAAGTAAAGAGCAAAACCCGCAAATTACAGGTAATTATAATCATTAAAAACGCAAAAGTTTATAAAACGTTTGACGAGAGAGCAGGGGGATGATCAAAAACATGATATAACCAGTTGTTTTTGCAAATTTTCTGAATAT
Organism: Alphaproteobacteria bacterium; assembly: GCA_017650255.1. Lineage (GTDB taxonomy): Bacteria > Pseudomonadota > Alphaproteobacteria > RF32 > CAG-239 > JAFUYI01. The sequence goes on from JAGCFG010000029.1 coordinate 6,437, forward strand.
TTTATAAAAAAACAAAAAAAGTTCTTGCATTTATTTTATTTTTGGCTTATGAAATTCTTTGTTCTCGTTTTTATGAGAATGTTACCACATATGTTGGGGCGTCGCCAAGTGGTAAGGCATCGGCTTTTGGTGCCGACATTCGTTGGTTCGAATCCAGCCGCCCCAGCCACAGCAGATAAGCCACCTTTTGAGGTGGCTTTTTTCTTTATTTTGCAAGGCTTTCAGGCTAGTCCGTGTAAGTCAAATTAAAAACAGCCTCTCCCCGCCATTTACACGGACCGGTTATAGCAAGTTTACTTATTTTTCAATGAGTTATAAGAAATGCAGTCCCAAAGAGTATTATTTCACTACCTTCTCAATAAAAGGTAATGTATTTGCAATATCATAAATATTTTTAATAACCTTTCCATTGTGGCAATGGAAAGGAACAGTAAAAGCACCTGAGTATGAACGTTTCCCTTCAATTATGGGTATGTAAATATCATCAGTATCCTCTATACTGTAATCTAAAGAACTTCGTGCAAGTTGAGAGCATGTATCAAATTCATTATATAACGACATTGGTGCATACCGCACTGCAAACAAAATCAATTTTGCGGCAATAGCATTTAAACAATTTTCTAATGTAGCTAAATGAAAATTATTCAGACTATCATGTTTTAATTGCGTATATGCATGATACCATGGGAGAGATTGTGTTGTTTCTTTACTATTCCAATTCAAAAAAGGACAAC
>JAGCFG010000030.1 GCA_017650255.1 Alphaproteobacteria bacterium
CGAGGTTGTTGTCGAGGAGAGTTTTTTTCAAATTTGAATTGGGCAAACCCGCACCGCAGGTGAGGGTGTTTTCTGCAACGGAAATTTGTTTGAAAGCAGGAGTGTCCAGTTTTATGGTAACTCCGGGAATTCCTCCGTCTCTGACCAATAAATTTGAGCCACCGCCCAAGACAAAAAGCGGAATATTTTGTGCGCGGTTGCGCATGAAAAAGCTTAGGTCATCAATGTCTTTTGGGATAAACATTACTTCGGCCGGGCCTCCGACATTGAACCAAGTGTATTGGCTAAGTTTAGCATTTTCGATATATCTCCCTTTTATTTTTGGGAGCGAGGAGATTAAGCCGTTATTTTTGTTAAAAATCCCCATTATATCATTCTCCGATAACTGTTTTTTCCACAATGTCAGCCAATCTGATGTCGGCATCGGTTATGGCAACTTTTTTGATGTTGTCGGAAAGAGAACTCATATATTGAGGATTGTTCAGCATATAAACAAGTATTTCGGCAAGTTTCTCCGGTATGAAATCGGCTTGTTGAACGACAATGCACCCATTATATTCTTTGAATGCCGTGGCATTGGTCGTCTGGTGATCGTCGGCGGCGGTCGGCAGAGGCACAAAAATGGCAGGTAAGCCGACGGCTGCAATTTCGGTTACGCTGGAAGCGCCGGAACGAGAGATTACAAGATGTGTTTTTTCATATATCTCAGGCATATTATCAAAAAATGACGATATAGTAACTTTGCATGGAAAATCTTTGTATTCTTGTTTGAGAACGTCAACATCGTCGCTGCGACATTGTTGAGTGATGCTCAATCTTTTTTGCTGTTCTTGGGAAAGAAGTTTGATGCTTGAGGGGATTGTTTGAGCAAAAATTTTGGCTCCTTGAGAACCTCCGAGGATTAGAATGTTGAATTCGGAGTGCAGATCGGGAGCTTTGTACTTTTGTTCAAAAAGCTTGCTTATTGTGCTTCTGACAGGCATTCCGGTTTGTATTATTTTTTTATCTTTGGGTAGATATTTTGTTTTTGGAAAGCTGGTGGCGATTATGGTTGCGTATCTTGCTAAAAAGCGGTTGGTGCGGCTCATAACCGAATTTTGTTCGTGAATAATCAGCTTTTTTTTGAGTAATATAGCTGCAACACAACAGGGAAAAGAAGCATATCCGCCAAAGCCGACGATGCATTTGGGACGATAGAAAATGATGATGCATAAAGATTGGAGCAGTCCTATTGAAAGCTTGAACAGACTTTTGATCTTGAGTAATTTGCTTTTCCCATTAAGGGACCGCTTAAGACTGATAAATTTTTGATTTTTGATAAAATGCCATGATAGTTGTTCAAACCGCGCTTGTCGGTTATGAACATCAGGTCATATCCTCTATCAAGCAGTTGGCGTGCAAGTGCTTCTGCAGGATAAATGTGTCCGCCTGTTCCGCCTGCGGTCAAGATAATAAGATTTTTTTTGTCAGCCATCGTCTTTGTCCTCTGCGTGAATGTTTTTGCGGGTGATTGCCAAAAGCATTCCCATTCCGATTGCTGTGGCAATGATTGATGAACCTCCATAAGATATGAATGGTAAAGTCATACCTTTTGTCGGTGTGATATGCAGGGTTGAGCCCATATTAATAATTGATTGCAGTCCGAATGAGGCGGCAAGTCCTGCTGCCGAAAGTATGATAAACAGGTTGTTGTCTTTGTTAGAGATTAAAAAAGAACGTATTACAATAACCGCGTATAGTGCAACAATTGTAAGGCATAAAAAGATGCCATATTCTTCTCCGGCAACAGCATAGATGAAGTCGGTATGGGCATCGGGAATGTATGACCTGACAATGCCTTCGCCTGGGCCGCGCCCAAAGAAACTGCCACTTTGAAAGGCTTCGAGTGATTTTTTTACCTGAAAGCTGAGTTCACCGCCGGAGGCCATATATTGGTTTATGCGGACATGAATGTGAGGCACAAAGAAATATGCGGCAACAGAGCCGAAAACTCCGAGTATTCCGAGGACAAGTAAAACTATAATGGACATTCCGTTGAGGTAGAATTGGAAGCACCATACTACAAATATAACTATCGTCATGCCGTAGTCGGGTTGGAAAAAGACCGATGGTATTACGATTGCAAACAAAATAAAGGCCAGCCAGTTACCCGGAAAATCTTTATGAAGGCTGCGTCCGGCAAAAAGCCATGCGCAGGTTACGATAAAGAATGGTTTTAGAAATTCTGTAGGTTGCAAAGAAAATCCGCAAAGAGTTATCCAACGAGAAGCTCCTTTGTTGCCTTCTGTGCCATAGGTAAGCCATACTAAAAACAAAGCAGTGAGACAACCGACAAGTGATATACGGCGAATTGTTTTGAGACGTTGCATGGAAAGAAAAATCATTACAACGAAAGCAATCGGCGTAAAAAACAGGTGGCGTTTGATAAAATGAAAACTTCCAAAGCCAATGCGCGTGGCGACTGCTGGACTTGCTGAAAAGGTTAGAAATATTCCTATCAGCATAAGCGCGCATATACAGCCAAGCAGCGTTTTATCAACTGTCCACCACCAATTTGCAAAACGGTTGTGATTGCTATGTTTTGATAGCATCTAGTTGCCTCCGAATCCTTGTGTAATGAGGGCACACAAGCCAATGAGAAAGGCAATCCAAGCAATGATCCAAAAACGCATAACAATACGGGTTTCGGGCAAGCCGAGTTGCTCAAAATGGTGGTGTATCGGGGCCATGAGGAATACTCTTGTTTTGGTGCGTTTGTACCAGAAAACTTGGATTATTACGGACAGAGATTCAATTACAAATATAAATCCGACAACAGCCAGTAAAGCCTCTTGTTTTGTCATGATGGCAACTGTTCCGAGCAAGGCGCCCAGAGATAGGGAGCCAGTATCACCCATAAATATTTTTGCAGGGAAGGCATTAAACCACAAAAATCCGAGGCATGCTCCCATTGTGGCTGCAGAGATAACACTGATGTTACCAAAAGGAGCAAGTTGTGCAAAGCTTGATACGAAGATAATTGTGGTGGCTAAAAAGAACATAAATGCAGGTATTAAAAGTCCGGCAGCAAGTCCGTCCAGTCCATCGCTGAGGTTTACGGAGTTTGAGGTTCCGGCAATTACAAACATCAATAATGGAATGTAAAAATACCAAAGATAGACAGGGACATTGATATAAGGAATAATAACGCTGTATTTTATGGCACCTTGATATTGTGAAACTGCATAAATAGCAATACCCAAAGCAACAGAGAGTTGGATTAAGAGTTTGATCTTTGCAGTCATTGCGTCAGGGGTGTGTTTTTTTATTTTTACATAATCATCCCAGAATCCGGTTGCACCAAAAACCAACATTACACAAATGCATACCCATGTTATGCCTGATCTCAGGTTTGCAAAGAGCAAAGTCGAGATGAGAATGGCAAACAAAATCAGCAAACCTCCCATTGTCGGGGTGCCTTTTTTGGTCTTGAGGTGACTTTTGGGTCCGCATTTGCGGATTGGCTGCCCTTCTACTTGCCAAGAGTGCATCAGCTCAATGAATTTTGAGCCGCAGAGCAGCATTATTAAAAGAGATGTTAAAAACGATAATATACATGAGTTGATAATATTTAGATTGCTGAAAAACATTTTCTTTTGTCCCTATAAAAAATTTTGTAGATTTTATGATAAGGCTCAATGTCTAAAAAATTGATTAAAATTCTCTATTGAATTGCTAATAAATAAAATTATTTAAAACTTGATTTGTTTGGGGAAAAATAATGAAAAAGAGATATTTTTATTGGGCTTTTGCAGTAATTTTGGTGATTTTTTTGACGGGGCGGCATTTTTACCGAACTCAAAAAGCTGTTGGTTTTGAGGAGGGGGATACAGAGGTTAGGGTTGCGCCGCTCAAGTCACAAGAAGTTACTGTGGAAAAAAATTATATTGGTTATGTTACGCCGATAAATGATGTGGTGGTCAAACCATATATCAACGGTTTTGTGAAAGAGATTAAGGTCGTGGGAGGGCAAAAAGTTAAAGCAGGAGATGAATTGGTTGTTTTAGAGCAGGGAGAATATAGGGCAATATTAGATTCTGCAATAGCAAGTGTTGCAAAATGTGAGGCAGATTTGGATTATGCCGAAAAATATTATCAGAGGGTTGAAAAATCCGGAAAAAAAGCTTTTTCGCAGAATGATATAGATGAAGCAAAGGCAAATTATTTGTCGGCAAAAGCAAGTTTGTTGCAGGCCAAAGCTGCTGTGGCACAGGCTGAGGTTAATTTTGACTATACATATATCAAAGCGACGATAGACGGTGTTGTGGGGAATGTAGGGCTGAGCGAGGGTGATTATGTTTCTCCGCAAAGCGAGCTTTTTACAATTGTGCAAACAAGTCCGATAAGAGTGGTTTTTTCCATGAGCGATAAGGATTTTCTGGAGGAGAGTTCTAAGGTTGATATGTTTGCCGGCGAGGAGATTAAACTAAAGCTCGTTAATGGAAATACGTATGAATATGCCGGAAAATTTGAGTATGCGGACAATAAAATTGACAGGTCGACGAATGCGGTGGCTGTTTATGCAAATTTTGAAAATCCAAAAAATTTGCTGATGGATAATGCTTATGTTACGGTTTTGTTAGAGAAAAAATATGAGGCAATTTTGCTCAACAAAGAATATGTCAATTTGTCACCGAATGAGAATTTTGTTTATGTTGTTGAGGATGATACAGTCAAAAAGCATAAGGTGAATATTTTGGCTGAAAAACAAAATTTGTATGTGCTTGAGAATGATTTTGAGCCAAAAATGCAGCTTTTGACTAGCAAAATTGTTTTTGGCGGAGAAAATCAAAAAGTTAAAGTTGTGGAGGAAGACAAGTGACGTTTTCCGAATATTTTATAGACAAGCCGCGTTTTGCAGCAGTTATTTCAATTGTAATGGTGCTGCTCGGAGGGATCGCACTGTTTATGCTACCGATTTCTCAATATCCGCAAATTACACCGCCGCAAATTGTGGTGAGCGCCTCTTATCCTGGAGCAAATGCAAAAGTTTTGGTTGATACGGTGGCAATTCCGATTGAAAACCAAATTAACGGTGTGGAGGATATGCTTTATATGAGTTCTTCGTCGACAGATGAGGGAAATTATAAGCTGACGATTACTTTTGCAATAGGAACAAATCCGGATATTGCGCAGGTGAAAGTGCAAAACAGGTTAAATCAGGTTATGTCACAGCTGCCGGCGATTGTTCAACAAGAAGGGATTGATGTTACAACGGAAAATTCTAATATGTTGGCTTTGTTGGTTTTGAGCTCTAAACATAATAATTATGATGATTTATATTTGAGCAATTATGCTTATACA
>JAGCFG010000031.1 GCA_017650255.1 Alphaproteobacteria bacterium
AACACAAGCCTGAGCGATAAACAATTCATCATTCAACAAGCCGGCAAAGCCTTCAAATATGTATACGGCACCCCGATTAACATTGCCTTTTTTACCGAAGAAGAAGAAAGAGCCAGAAAACAAGCAATGGGCTTTTCCAAAGATGTGCACATCAACGCTGCCTATTACAAAGACGGCAAACTTCATTTTAATCTTGATCGCCTAAAAGACAGCGACAACTACTATGCCGTCTCAGTATTGTTCCACGAGGCCACCCACCTTCGCCAAGATTTCGAAACTTTCAAAGACCCTCTTGTTGAACGCATTTTTAACAGCAATCTCAATCTGGCCGCATTATACGACGACATGATAAACGACAAAAAATCCCCCACATTTAAGGATTTTTATGCAATGCAGCCCAACGAAACTCACGCTCATGGCCTTCAAGAATATGTCGAACAGCTAATCGCCGAAAAAACCGGCATTGAAAAAACTCACTATACCGACTTGGGCTCCGAGGTTAAAAATGTCCATAACAAAGCTTTCTCAATGGCAAAGTTGACACAATATCGCTCATCACAAAAATAAATCACATTTCTCAATCAAAAAAGCAGCAATAAGAACTATTCTATCAACGATTTAATCACTTCTAGCGACTTTTCCGGCGCCTTGTTCCAAAAATCATAATATTGCTCATAATGGTTCTCAATTCCTGGAGTATCGCTGATAATGCGCATTGATAAAAACTCAATTCCATACATATAGCACACATGCGCAATCGCCGCCGATTCCATATCTATAGCCAATGCACTTTCAAAATGTGACTTAATCTGCTTCAAATCCTCAAGTTTGCTCAAAAACTTGTCTCCGCTGACAATCAAACCGCCGGCAATTTTTGTATCACTCACAATCGCCAAAGCTTTTTCCACCAGCTTTTCATCAGAATGAAACACCGCAGGAAATCCTTGCATTTGCCCCAATTCGTTTCCCTCTCCACAATCAACATCATGATAAATAATATCTTTTCCCACCACAATATCCATCACGCTCAGCGAGGTATCAAGTCCGCCCGCCAAACCGGTATTGATAATCTTCTCCGGCTTATACAAATTTATCATCTCAACAGCAGCAGCCGCCGCACAAACCTTGCCCATACCGCTTTTCATCAAAACCACATCTTGATTATTGATTTTTCCGCTCGCAAAAGTCAGGTATCTATTGTTTTTCACTTCCGCATCTGTCAAAGCCTTACAAACCAAATCAAATTCATTTTGCATTGCAACAATAATGCCAATCATCTTTTTCCCTTTCTAATATTTTATAAATGTTTCAACCGGCGCATATTTTTCCAAAATATCTCGCCCTTTGCAAAATGTGAGTTCAATCAAAAAAGCACTCGCAACAATTTCTCCGCCGGCTTTTTGCACCAACTTGCAAGCCGCCTCCATTGTTCCGCCGGTTGCAATCACATCATCAATCAGCAAAACCCACTCACCTTTTTTAACTGCATCAACATGCATCTCAAGCATGGCCGAGCCATATTCCAAATCATAGCTTTCCTTATATGATTCATAAGGTAACTTCCCCGGTTTGCGCAACAAAACCAAACCGCAGCCGAGCTTATGCGCCAACGGCGCACCCAGCAAAAAGCCTCTAGCCTCAACCACCGCGACTTTATCAATTTTCACATTCTTAAAACGCTCATAAAAAAGATTGATAATCTCGGCAAAAGTTTTGCCGTCACCCAAAGCCGGGGTAATATCTTTGAACACAATCCCCTTTGTCGGAAAATCTTTCACATCTCTGATACGTTGCTCAATTTCGTCATACATAGCATTCGCCCCATAGTTATTCTGCCGCAATTATGCCAAACTATCAGAAAAACTCAATCATTCATCAAAAAATATCAACGATTATATAAAAAAAGAGGAAGTAAAACTTCCTCTATCTAAACTGGTGGGAGTTGAGAGGTTCGAACTCCCGACCCTCTCGGTGTAAACGAGATGCTCTTCCAGCTGAGCTAAACTCCCATCGTATTCACAAACAGTCTTATAAACAATTAAAAAAAATAAATCAAGCAAAAAATTTATATTTTTTCACATTTTTTGAATTATCCGGTAATTAATCCGGCAATTTTCAGCAATAACCAAAAATAAAGAACGAAAAAAATAAATTTCAAAAACCAACCTCTCTTGGAAATTTTTTCCGGCAAATACCCAAAAGTCAAAAATGCTATTGTATATACCGTAAAACCATCCAGCCATTCTGCCGGATTTAATATCTTGTCCTTAATCTCTCCCAAGTCGGCCGTTCCGAACAAATCATACAACCAACCGCCCGTAATTGCCGGAATTGTAAACCACCCGCACACAAACAACAAAGCCTTGCGCCCATATTTCTTTTTCAGTTCTTGCCAAGTCAATTTTTTTCTCCAAACACAAAAAAGAGGCGGCAAATAACCGCCTCTCTCCATGAACATTTGCAATTATTTCTTATTAACTGTTTCTTGCAAAGATTTACCGGGTTTAAATTTGGCAACTTTACGAGCAGGAATATTGATAGTAGCACCTGTGCGTGGGTTGTGACCTTTGGTAGCAGCACGTTTAGAAACACCAAAAGTACCAAAACCAACCAAACGAACTTCATTGCCATATTTCAAAGAATTAACAATATTGTAGATGAATGCATCCAAAGCTTTTGCACTATCTGTTTTTGTTAAACCGGATCTTTTAGACATATTAGAAATAAGCTCATTTTTATTCATGAAAGGAACTCCCTTACTTAAAATGTTAATATCATAAAAGCGAAACACTTTGCCTCGCTGACAGAAATTTAAGAACCTTTTTTTCTTGAAGTCAAATAAAATCAAACATTTTGAGCAAATTTTATTGATTTTATGCCCTAAAATAGGCATTTTTTAACCCTTTATTAATCTTTAGCCCATATTTGGCGCGGTTTTCCGATTCTAAAAAAAATCCTCGCCAAAATTTCAGCGAGGATTCTTTTTCTTTCAAAAATGACAGATAAATTATGCAGCTTTATTCATTTTTTTTGCAGCAAATTCATTCATCTTTGTGATAACATAGTCCAAATCTTCATCATCAAGATAAGGTGTCATCGGAATTGAAAGCACGGTCTTTGACAATTTTTCACAAACCGGCAGACTACGATTGTTCCAATCTTTATATGCAGTTTGTGTATTAACCGGACGCGGATAATAAGCACCGCACGGAATTCCGTTTTCTTTCAAATAAGTCATCAGCTCATCACGATCATTGCAAGCAATTGTATAAAGAGCATAAGCAGATTTGCAATTATCCAAAATTCTTTGCTTGCTGTAATATGAGCTGAGCTCATTGTCATAACGGCTGGCAACACGATAGCGATTTTGGAGCTCATTGTCAAAAACTGTCAGTTTTTGCAACAAAACAGCACCCTGAAAAGAGTTCATACGACCTGTCATGCCCAAGCGAACATTATCATAGTGATCCTCAGGGCTCATACCATGAACGCGGCAAGACTTAACAATTTCGTTTTCTTCGTTTGTATTAGAAAATACTGCACCGCCGTCACCATAGCAACCGAGAGGTTTTGTCGGATAAAAAGATGTAGCTGTCATATCCGCGATAGAGCCGGCTCTTTTGCCTTTATAAATAGAACCGTAAGATTGGCACGAATCAGACAAAACTTTCATGCCATACTCGCGCGCAATACTGATAATTTCATCATATTCACAAGGAGAACCGAAGATATCGACAGCAATAACTGCCTTCAAATTCAATTTTCCTTCTTTTTTAACTTCTTCAATAGCACGACGCAAATCTGCAGGATCCATATTGAAAGTATCCGGCTTAGAATCAACAAATATTGGAGTTGCACCAAGCAAAACCGGAGCTTCTGCCGAAGCAACAAATGTAAACGAAGAAACAAATACAGCATCACCGCTCTTTACACCCCAAGCCATCAAAGCCAGAGTCAAAGCATCTGTTCCCGAACCGCAGGTAGAGCAATATTTTACATTTGAATATTGTGCCAATTTTTCATCCGACTCTTTGGTTTCCGGACCTTGGCAATATGCACCGTGATTCAAAATATTTTCAAAAGCATTCAAAAATTTTTCTTTACCTATAACATTTTGCGAAGTTTTGCAGTCAAACAACATAATAGGTTTGTTCGGTTTTGTGGTCATTTCCATATCCTTATAAAAAAGTTTCAACTGGAGAGGATGTTACGACACAACAAATCATTTTGCAAAACACAAAAAATTTCTTTATTGTAACAAAAAAATTTATTTGCCAATATTGAAATCCGGTGCTATAATCGCGCGCAAAAGGTCACATATAATAAGGAGAAAAACTTTGTTAAAGCGTCTTATTGCTTGCGTTGCCGTATTTTCATCTGTCTCTTTGCCTGCCTTCGCCCAAGAGGACGACAGCTGGCTGGAGACGTATAATCGCAATATGTTCGACTTTAATATGACTGTAGATAAATATGTCATGAAGCCGGTTGCCAAAGGCTATCGCGCCGTTACCACCCAATCTGTTCGCAACCGCATCACTTCCGCAATCGACAATACAGAAGAACCTGCAACTGCCATAAACCACCTTTTGCAATTGCAACCGAAAAAAAATATAAAATCTATCGGTCGTTTTCTTATCAACACCACCTTAGGGCTTGGCGGAATGTTTGATGTTGCTTCCGGCTGGGGCCTAACCAAAGAGCCGACTGGCTTTGACGAGACTCTTGCCAAATATTGTGTTCCTGACGGGCCGTTTGTTGTTGTTCCTCTCCTCGGTTTATATACTCCGAGAGACTTCACAGGATATATTGCCGATGGTTTTGCAAACCCTGTATATTGGGGAGCAATCAACGACAAAAACTATTCAGCAAAAATATCCTATGGCTTTGCTGCCGTCAAAGCAATCAACTCTCGTGAAAGAAGTCTTGATTTGATTGACGATTTGCAAAAAAGTTCGGTTGATTTTTATTCAACCGCCCGCTCAGCATATTTACAAAATCGCCAAAAATTGAACGGACTATGCGGCTCTGCCTCATCTGCGCCAAGTTACGATTTTGACTTTGACGAAGAAGACTACTAAAAACTATCAAATATGGAGAACTTTATGAATAAATATATAGCATTTATCTTTTCTGCTTTGTTTTTGTTTTCACAAAATGCCAAAGCCGAAGTCGATGCCACCGCAGCAGAAAACTTTGTTAAAGAAACAACTCAGAAAGGTATTGTAGAAATTATAAATTCCAACGCCTCACAAGCTGAGCGCAATGCCAGATTTGAAAAACTTTTTAATTCTGCCTTAGATCTCAAATTTATCGGACAATTTGTTCTCGGACGCAACTGGAAAACAGCCTCCGCCGAACAACGTGAAAAATTTATTGATATCTATCGCAAACTAAATGTAAAAACCTGGTCAAAGCGTTTTGACGAATTTAAGGGCAAAGAGTTTATCTTCAAAGGCACATCACCTTCATCTTCTGCCAATCAAATTTTTGTAAACTCCATTGTTCCTATGGAAAATGCTCAGCCGGCATCTGTCGTCTGGAGAGTTAAAGAAATCGACGGAAAATTCAAAATTGTCGATATCATTATTGAAAACGTCAGTTTGGCAATCACTGCACGCAATGAATATACCGCTTTCATCAAAAAATCTCCCGATGGCTTAAATGGTTTGATTGCCGACCTAGAAAAAAAGGTCGCGCAGGAATAATCTTTTTAGTTTCAACAAAAAAGCCGCCCATTAGGACGGCTTTTTTCATTGCCTTTTAGAAAGTATATCTCAAGCCTGCAGTCATCTCCCACAAATTGTCAAGATATCTTGTACCAACATAGCTATAACGTCCCATCAGACGCAAAGACATATTATCCGTAAAGTTGTACATAGCACCAAGTCCGAAACGATATCCAACTTTATTGGTATCATTACTCTCGCCAAATTGGCTTGTCTTAACATTATAACCGCCCAAACCGACAGATCCGAGCAAATTATATATTCCTTCACATCCCAAAGGTAAATAACCCATCATATCCATACCATAGCTGAAGAAACGATTTTTCAATCTTTCATCGCCCGTAAAAGATGTGCGCTTAAAAGCATATTGATAATAAAATTCCGGACCGAAATACTTCCACATTTGCATACCGAAATTGCCCTCAATAGAGTTGTAGTTGCGCTTGGGCTTGCGAACAACATCTTTATAGTCGGCATAAGAATAAATATAGTCCATGCCGACATAAGGCTTGATATCATGTATATTCATCATATCAAAAGCCTTGGCATTCATAGTAACCATTGTAGCAACACCTGCTAAAAGTAATATTTTTTTCATAATTCATACTCCATTTAATTAAACAGATATTCATAAAATAGTCTTATTTAATGTATTAACTCACATCACAAATTAAAGGGTGCAAATAAAAAAAAATGTGCTAAATTATATAAAAATGGAGAAAAATAATGCTTTGCCCTCAAAAAAATTGTTCTTTATGCCCGCGTTTGGCTGAATTTCGCACACAAAACAGAATAAAATTTCCTGGTTATCACAACGCACCGGTACCTTCTTTTGGTGACATCAACGCAAAATTTTTAGTTATCGGTATGGCCCCGGGGTTGAACGGCGCCAACCAAACCGGCCGACCATTCACCAACGACTATGCCGGAGATATTTTATATCCGTCCCTAAAAAAATTCGGCCTTGCCAAAGGAGAATATCAAAAAAGAGCCGATGACGGTTTTGAGCTTATCAACACCAGAGTTACCAATGCCGTCCGCTGTGTTCCTCCGCAAAACAAAGTTATCGCCGTCGAGACAAACAATTGCCGACAGTTTTTAATATCAGAAATAAACTCAATGCCAAACTTAAAAATTATCTTAACTCTTGGCACTGTTGCACACAACACTCTGCTTTCTGCTCTTGGATATAAAAAATCTCAATTTGTCTTTTCACACGGCAAAAAACATTCTTTAGACAAGCACGGTTACATTTTGTTCAACTCCTATCACACTTCGCGTTATAACATCAATACCGGAGTTTTAACCGACGATATGTTCAAAAAAGTTATTGCTGAGGTAAAGGAAAATTTGGATGTCTTATGATACGCTTTTCCAACAAGCTCTTACACTGCAACAAAACGGACAACTCGACGAGGCCGAACAAATTTATCGCCAAATTTTACAGGCCGTTCCCAACCATCCGCAAATTTTAAACCTGCTCGGCATTATCGCACAAACCAAAGATCTGCATGAACAAGCTGTCAGCTTTTTTGAACAATCTCTGCTCTCTGATAACAACAATTTTGAGACATATTTCAATCTCGGCTGGTCACTTTTTGCTCTGAAAAAATATGCCGAAGCCTCAGCCGCCTTTCAACGGGTAATAAAACTCAATCCCCAAGTCTTTCAGGCTTATAATTCTTTGGGCAAAATTTATGCCATAGAAAACAAAAAAGAAGAAGCAAAATCCGCTTTTGAACACGCGCTTGCACTCAACCAGAAATATCTTGATGCACAAATAAACCTCGCTTGTCTTGAACAGAATTTACCTCAGCTGCAAAATTTGTTGCAACAAAACCAAACTCGCGGCGACATTGCCTATAACATTGCAAAAATTTACCAAACACAAAATCTTTTTGACCAAACTCTTGCCTATGCCCTAAAAGCCGCCGAACTTCTGCCTTGTGAAGAATATTGCCTTTTTTGTGCCGACCTGTTATCGCAATCACAACAACCAGCAGAAGCTCTAAAATATTATCGACAGGCACTTGAACACAATCCAAACTCCGTTTCTGCCTTAATCAATATTGCCAACTCCGAACAAAATGCAAAACAAGCAGAGCAAATGTACAAAAAGGCACTCTCTCTTGCCTCAAAAAATTTTGATGCACACTTAAATTATGCGGTATTCCTGCACAAACAAAATCGCCTAAATGAAGCATTGGAAGAATATCGCCAAGCCGCAATCATAAACCCCGACAGTGCAGAAGTAAGTAACAATTTGGGACTGTTACAGCGCTCACTTAACAATCTGCCGCAAGCCATAGACTTGCTTCTCAACGCTTTTTGCCTTTCTCCCAAAAAACAAGAATATGCCGCCAATCTTGCTGAAACCCTAACCCTCTATTCTCGTTCAAACTTGCCAGAAGCATCTAAAATTGCTGCCGCATGGCTCCAAAAAGCTCCCAATAATCCTTTTGCCATACAAATTGATGCCGCTCTCAACAACAAAAATATCGCTCAAAATCCGACATATTCTCAGCAGCTTTTTGATATTTTCGCCGACACCTACGAAAACACCATGCAAAATATTAATTATAATATTCCGCAAAAAATCACCTCTCTCATCACAAATAAAATTGATACCATAGTCGATTTGGGCTGCGGCACCGGTCTTTTGGGCGAAAAACTCAAAGAAAAATGCTCACATCTTATTGGCATTGACATATCTGAAAAAATGCTCCAAATCGCCGAACAGAAAAATATTTATGACAAACTTATCCAATCCGACATAATGCAATATTCTCAAAATCTGCCGAACAATTCGCTAGTTATCGCCGCAGATGTAATCGGCTATATTGGCGATATAAAACCGCTTGTTGAACAAATTTTTCCGCACGAATTTGTTTTTTCCGCCGCGA
>JAGCFG010000032.1 GCA_017650255.1 Alphaproteobacteria bacterium
AGAAGAACAACTCCCATTGCTTTGTGGATTAAAAGACGATTGAAAAACAAAGTAAAACTTGTTCAATTGATGTTTTCGGGTAAATATGGCCTTAGCGACATAGATTTGCTCGTTGTTCCCGAACATGACAAGGGTAAAACTTCGGCTAAGAATGTTTTTTATATTGTCGGCTGTCCTCACAGAGTTAATGATAAAACTTTGCAAGAAGCAAAAGAGAAATGGGAAAATATTTTTGAAAATCTTCCTCGTCCTTTGACTGCTGTTTTGGTGGGAGGCGCAATTAAAAATAAGCCTTTTTCAGAAGAAAATGCAAAACTTTTGGCACAAAACATTTTGAATGTTTATGAAAAAATCGGTGGATCAATATTGATTACAACTTCCCGACGCACAGGAAAAAATGCAGAAGATATAATTATGAGTGCAATTAAGGATATTCCTACATATACTTTTTTGTGGGGAGAAAAGAAAGAAAATCCAATTATGGGTTTCTATGCCTGTGCTGACCGAATTATTGTGACCGGAGATTCTGTTTCTATGACCTGTGAGGCTTGTGGTACGGGAAATGATGTGTTGATTTTTGAAGGCAAAAATTGGCTTACAAAAAAACATTCGGCTTTTATAAAGTCGGTTACAAACAATAATTATGCGACCAGAATAGAAGATACTAATGCTGTAAATTTTAAGCCACGAAAAAAACTTCTAACTTCGAAAGATGTTGCTGCAAAAATTGAAGAATTGGCATCAATATAGAGTTTCTTTTCTTTTTACTACCAATTTTTGATACATTTTGCCGAAGTATGTAATTTTTTTCCACTCAAATTGTCCGCCATTGACAACAAAATCTTTGATTTCCGTTTGCCACATGTTTTCAGCAAAAGGCTGATATAGTCGATTGAAAGGCTTAATTATCCATTTTAAAGGATTCCACCATGCGGGTTTGTGGTAGTCAATAAAGACGACTTTGCCTCCGGGGGCCATGCAGGATAGCAATAAATTTATTAATTTTGCCTTGGTAGGAATTGGCATTTCGTGCAATAACATATAGCAAATGATAATATCGTATTTGCGTGTAGGCTTATCGAGTGCATCTTTTTTTATGCAATTTATTGAAGGGTATAAAAAGCGATATTTGTTGCGAATACGACGCGTTTGTGTGGGACTTATGTCCACAATATCAAGCTCTCCGTATATTCCCAGCCTTTCGGCGACAGCAGCTATTTGGCTGCCGAATGTTGCTCCTGTTTGCAGCGCCTTTTGGTGAGGATAAATTTCTTCTACACAAGCATTTATAAGCTTTTTATGGTTGCCGAAAGTCATCAGACTTTGCAGACAATCGCTGTCCCATATTTTGCTTAGTATTTTGTTTTCATAAAGCCAGCTGCAATATTCTCTTTGATATGGAGGAATTCTGCTGGAAGTGTTAATGCCCGTTGTATTCATGTTATCTCCTTTTTTATTGCCAATCACCCTTTATTGCCTGCCAACAGGCTAGCGACGCTATTGCAGCCGTTTCCGCGCGCAAAATACGCGGTCCCAAACTTATTGCGTGAGCAAAAGGACAAGCACGCAAAGTTTCTAACTCTTGTACGCTAAAACCTCCCTCGGGACCTATCAAAAAGGCTAGAGGTTCGGTCATTTGGTTTGTTTTTTGAAAAAAGCTTGAACCAGCTCCCGTTTCATCCATAAAAAACAGCTTGCGTTTTTTATCCCATTTTGACAAGACTTCTTTTAAGGAAAGAGGTTCAAAAATTTCCGGCACATCAAGGCGACGCGATTGTTCTGCGGCTTCTATTGATTGTGCTTTCCATCTTTGTGTTTTTACTTTGTCAGATATTGTATATTCCGTAATAACCGGAAAAATTGCAGAAACACCTAGTTCTGTTGATTTTTCAACAACAAAATCAGTATTGTCTTTTTTTAAGGGAGCAAAAAGCAGCCAAATATCGGGAACAGTCTTAAAATCTTTGGTTTTATCGACAATTTGCAGAGATGCAGTTTTTTTCCCGTTTATGATAAGGCGGCAATCAAATTCTCCGGAAATTCCATTAAAAACAGAGATTTTTGCGCCATCTTCAAGGCGCATTACAGACAACAGATAGTGAGCCTGTTCTTTGCCAAGCTCTACGACCTGTCCTGTTTTTAAGTCCTTTATATCAACAAAAATCCTGATGTTAGATGTTTTTGGCAAAGGCTTCTCCTAAAATAAACTTTGCATAAATCTGTCAACAATCTTGTGTTATTGCTGAAAATATATTATTCCATGTTTAGTTAAGTTTTCGTTACGAGTTGAAAAATGATTATAACTATTGACGGTCCTGCCGCAGCAGGAAAAGGAACCTTGGCAGCCAGTTTGGCAAAAAGATACAGATTGACTTATTTTGATACCGGAATGGTTTATAGAGCCGTCGGATTGCAAATGTTGCTCGAAAATTGTCCTTTGGAAGATAAGATATCGGCAGAGAATTTTGCCAAACAGTTGACTTTTCAAAGAATGATGGAATTATCAAAAAATCCTAATTTTCGTTCGCTTGAGGGAAGCCACGCGGCTTCTGCTGTTGCGGCTATTCCTCCGGTTAGAGCGGCTTTGTTGAAAATGCAACAAGATTTTTCTAAAAAACCGGTTTTTGCCGATGGAACTCCAGCAGACGGAGCTATTTATGATGGAAGAGATACCGGAACGGTTATTTGTCCTGATGCGGATATAAAGTTTTTTATAACGGCAACGCCTGAAGTTAGGGCTATGCGCCGCTTTAAGGAATATGAACAAAAAGGACAGGCCAGTTCTTTTGAAGAGGTGTTAGAGCAAACCATTGCCAGAGATAAAAATGATTTTGCCAGAGAAAGCAGTCAACCCGCTAAAGATGCTGTTATTATTGATACTTCTGACTTTTCTATTGAGCAGGTGTTTGAAAAAGTTTGCGAAATTATAGATCAAAGACAAAAAACTCTTGAAAAATAAATAAATGTATGTATAAATGCACTCGTCGCAAGAAACGCGGCGCGGTGTTTTTTGTGATGTTTGTTAACTTCGCGCAAGTCCGCCCCTTTTATTTTTTGGGTTGGCATTTTGAATTGTTTTTTATATGAATACAGAATTTCAAATTCCTGAAACCAACGAAGTTTTTGCCGATTTGCTCAACGAGCAGATGGGTGACAACAGTTTTATCGGCAAGGTTGTTAAAGGAACTATTGTTAAAGTTACACCGGATTTTGTTACAGTTGATGTCGGATTGAAGTCCGAAGGCAGAATTCCTTTGAGAGAATTCGGTCAAAATCCTGAACTTAATGTCGGTGATGTTGTAGAAGTTTATATCGATCGCTATGAAGATCGTGACGGCAATATTGTTTTGTCTCGCGAAAAAGCAAGACGCGAAGAAGCTTGGCAAGATCTGGAAAAAGCCATGAATGCAGGCGAACGCATTAATGGTATTATTTTCGGTCGCGTTAAAGGTGGATTTACCGTTGATTTGAATGGTGCAATCGCTTTCTTGCCTGGCTCACAAATCGATATCAGACCTATCAGAGATATCACACCTTTGATGGGAATTTCTCAACCATTCCAAATTTTGAAAATGGATAAAGTCAGAGGTAATATTGTTGTTTCTCGCCGCGTTGTTTTGGAAGAAACCAGAGCAGAATCGAGAGCCGAACTTATTGATGCAATCAAAGAAGGATCTGTTCTTGACGGTGTTGTTAAAAACATTACCGATTATGGTGCATTCATTGATTTGGGCGGTGTTGACGGTTTGTTACACGTTACAGATATTTCTTGGAAACGTATTAATCATCCTGCAGAATTGCTATCTATCGGACAAACTGTTAAGGTTCAGGTTATCAAATTTAATGAAGACAACCAACGTATCAGCCTGGGTATGAAACAGCTTGAAAACGATCCATGGCAAAATGTTGAAGACAGATTCCATGTTGGCGACATTTGCAAAGGTAAAGTTACAAATATTACCGATTATGGCGCATTTGTAGAGCTTGAAGACGGAATCGAGGGATTGGTTCACGTTTCAGAAATGAGCTGGACGCGCAAAAATGTTCATCCGGGCAAAATTGTTTCTACTTCTCAAGAAGTTGAAGTTAAAATTTTGGAAGTTGATCCGGAAAAGAGAAGAATCAGCCTCGGTATCAAACAATGCACCCCGAATCCTTGGGCTGCTTATGTTGAAGAACATGAGGTCGGTTCTATCATTGAAGGTAAAATTAAAAACATTACCGAATTTGGTTTGTTCATCGGTCTTAATGATGAAATTGACGGTATGATCCACTTGTCTGATATCTCTTGGGATAAGCCAGGTGAAGAGGCTGTTAAGGACTATACAAAGGGCCAAGAAATTCAAGCTAAAATTATTGATGTTGATGTTGAAAAAGAACGTATCAGCCTCGGTATTAAGCAAATGACAGAAAATACCAATGCAACAGCTTTGGATAACTTTAAGAAAGGTGACAATGTAAAAGCCACCGTTGTCGAAGTTGTTGAAGACGGTATCAATGTCGAAGTTGACGGTGTTGCCGCTCATATTAAAAAGACTGATTTGGCAAGAGAAAAAGCCGGTCAGGATTTGAGCAAATTTGCAGCAGGTGATGTCGTTGAGGCCAAAGTTACCAGCGTTGACAAGAAAAAAGGCAAATTAGGTTTGTCTATCAAGGCTTTTGAAATCGAAGAAGAAAAGAAGGCTTTAGAGGCATATTCTAATACTTCTTCTGGTTCTACATTGGGAGATGCTCTCGGTGAGGCCTTGAAGAAAAAATAATCTTTTTTTAGATTGTGACCAGAAAACCGCTCCTTTCGGGGCGGTTTTTTTATTCGTCATCTTTCAGCCTCAGCAAAGGTTTTTATTCTTCTATAGTAATTTCTATCAATCTATCAAGATTTTGCTGTTCGTTGCTGTTATAACCGCCCTGCTCGGGTTGTTTTTTCGGCTCGGAAGAAGATGTCGGTTTTGCCGCAGGATTTTCTACTTTGGGCTGAACAAGTTTGTCAAAGAGTTGTCCCATATCTTCGGACATCACACTTTCTTTTTTCTCATCATTTTGTTCTTCGGTCTTTTCGGTTTTTTCAGCTTTTTTAGGCAAGAGTTTTTCTATCGGCTCGGCAAAATCTCCGGCAAGTTGAAAATATTTTGATTTCTTAAATACTTCCGGCTGTTCTTCGGGGGTAATTATCCAGCCGACAAAAATATTGAATAGGATTAATAAAAGTGCGGCTCGAACAATGCCGAAAAAAAGGCCTAAAATTCGGTCCAGAGAGCTAAGTTTGCTGGAACGAATCTTTCCCACTATCCGAGATGTTATAATGAACCAGAAGATAAAAAACACGATTAAAATGCCAATTGAAGATATGATTGATGACATTGTTTCGTTTTGAACCGATTCATTGACGAGCGGTTTTACAATCGGCAACAAAAATACTATGGTTATGATGGAGAAAATCCAGCCCATAATCGACAGAACTTCTTTGATAAGACCTCGGTTTAGGGATATGAGCCCCGAGAGCAAAAAGACCACAACAATAAATATATCTAAATTATTCATATCTTTTTTCCTAATTAAACCAGTTGATTAATTTTTGGACATTGCCGATTTCGTGCAAAGCTATTTCTGACGAACTTAATTTGCTGTCCTTTTTGTATTGCGACGGCATTATTGCGCTTCTAAACCCGAGCTTTTGTGCCTCTTTTAGGCGTAAATTGGGCTGACTAACAGCTCTGATTTCACCCGACAAGCCTATTTCTCCGAAAATTACCATATCTGCAGGAAGAGGACGGTTTGTTAGAGAAGAAATTATCGCCATAGCAACTGCCAAATCTGCGGCCGGTTCGGATATTTTTAGGCCGCCGGCAATATTTAAGTATACATCTTGACTGCTAAGGTTTAGCCCTCCCCTTGCCTCTAAAACTGCCAAGACCATGGACAGTCTTCCGGCATCCCATCCAACTACGGCTCTTTTCGGACTTGTATAGCCGGTTTGGCTGACTAAGGCCTGTATCTCTACCAAAACCGGACGAGAACCTTCTATGCCCGCAAAAACGCAAGAGCCGGATATATTTCCTTGTCTTTCGGCCAAAAACAATGCCGACGGATTTTCTACTTCGACAAGTCCTTTATCCTGCATTTCGAATACACCAATCTCATCTGTTGCACCATAGCGGTTTTTTACGGCGCGTAAAATTCTGAACTGGTGTCCGCGTTCGCCTTCAAAGTATAAAACTGTATCAACCATGTGTTCCAAAACTCTGGGACCGGCGATTGAGCCTTGTTTGGTGACATGTCCGACCAAAAATAGGACAAATCCTTTGTTTTTTGCTAGTTTTATAAGTTCATAAGCGCAGGCTCTTACTTGGGAAACACTTCCGGGGGTTGATTCTGCCTCTTCTAAGTACATTGTCTGTATGGAATCGATAACCACAATTTTTGCAGAAGTTTTTTCAAGAGTTGTTATAATGTCTCTGACATCCGTTGCCGAAGCCAATTTTACCGGAGATTTTTCTAAACCGAGGCGCTTTGCTCTTATGCGAACTTGGTCAAGTGCTTCTTCTCCTGATATATAATAACATTCTGGTGAGTTTTTTTGATTTGCAATACTGGCACTGGCTTGAAGTAATAATGTAGATTTGCCAATTCCGGGATCTCCGCCAACCAAAATAACCGAGCCGGCAACAAGCCCTCCCCCACTGACACGGTCAAGCTCTTTTATTCCTGTCGGGATGCGCTCAAGTGTTTGCGAACTGCCGCTCAAATCAACAAAATCTATCTCATGTCCTTTGTTTTTGCTTTTTATGTTGGAAAAACCTTCTGTTGTGCTTTTTTCTTCGATAATTGTATTCCATTCTCCGCAAAAATCGCATTTTCCCTGCCATTTAGGATAGGCAGATCCGCAATTTTGGCATACATATCTAACAGAAGTTTTTTTACTCATTTTATATCTCCACTTTTATCGGTCCCTGTGAACTGCCGTTTACAAATTGGAGGACATACGGATTGTCTGTTTTATCCAACTCTTCCACCGTGCCTTGCCATATTATTTTGCCTTTGTATAACATTGCTATTCTGTCAGCAATTTTGCGAGCAGATGCCATGTCGTGTGTAATGGTCAAGGCGCTGGCACCGATGTTTTTGACTGAAGAAATTATTAAATCATTAATAACATCGGCCATAATAGGGTCAAGTCCTGTGGTTGGTTCGTCAAAGAAAATTATTTCCGGTTGAGTGGCTATGGCTCTGGCCAATCCTACGCGTTTTTGCATGCCGCCCGAGAGTTCAGAGGGTGATAAATCTGCCACATCTGCACTTAAACCAACTTGTTTTAAGTATTTTATTGCTTGCTTTTTGGCTTGTTTGCGTGGCATTTTTTGGTTTTCGATAAGGCCAAAGGAAACATTTTCCCAAACACTTAAGCTATCAAACAATGCTCCGCCTTGGAAAAGCATACCCATTTTTGAATATAAAACCTCTGCTTCTTTTTTATCTATGCCAACACTTTCTTTTCCATTTATTTTTATAGAGCCATCATCGGGAGTTATTAGGCCTTGAATACATTTTATGAGAACAGACTTTCCTGTTCCAGAACCACCTATAACAACCAGAGATTCTCCTTGTGCAACCTCTAAATCTACCCCGTCTAAAACAATTTTTGAGCCAAATGCTTTATGTAAATTTTTGATAACTATTCTCGGTGTTTTTTTATCCATGCTATCCCTCCCCTATTTGGTAAAAATCATGCCGGTAATTATGTAGTTGCAGATAAGGATTAGGATAGATGAGGCAACAACGGCATTGGTAGTAGCGTTTCCAACACCCTGTGCGCCTCCTTTTGATTTGTAACCGTTATAACAGCCCATCAATGCAATTATAAAGCCAAAAAAGGCTCCTTTAACCAAACCGGTGATTATATCTATGCTTTGAAGTTCATTTATTGTAGCATTTATGTAATTTGCTGCGTTGTAGTCGAGTTGGTAGATGGCTACGGTGTAGCCACCGAAAATGCCGATTACATCACCGACCAAAACCAACAGTGGCAAAACCAATATTCCAGCTAGCAAGCGCGGGGTAACCAAATATTTAAAAGGATTGGTAGACAACGTTGAAAGAGCATCTATTTGTTCGGTAACACGCATCGTGCCAATTTCTGCGGCCATAGCGGCACCAATACGTCCGGCAACCATTAAACCGGAAAAAACCGGTGCAAGTTCACGGGTTACGGCAATTAGGACAACTGTTGCTACAGCACTTTCAGCACCATAGCTGGAAAAGCCAGCATTGGTTTGCAGAGCGATTACCATTCCGGCAAATACTGTTGTCAAAGCAACTACCGGCAGAGAATAAAAGCCGATGTCTATCATTTGTTTGAATAAATTTTTGAGATAGAAAGGCGGTGTTATGCAATTGTACAAGGATTGTGCTATAAACAGCGATAATTCACCAAGTCGTTTGATAAAATTGGCCAGAGGGCGGCCAAGAGCCTGTAAAAAGTTTGTTATCTGCTTCTTAAACATTCGGTTGTTCCCTTTTATTGTTTTTACAATGATAATTTAATCACTTTTAAAAGGCAAGATATTCTCTGTTTTTTGATAACAGATTGCTGCTATAATTTTTTCGGGAGCAGAAACCTCAAACGGATATATTTTTATGGATGGGATTTGAATGTTTAAAATTTCCATTGTTCTATTTTCCGGAAGTCGGGTAATTTTTTCAAGAGAATCGACCAGTTCAACAACGAGAGATATTGTTGCTTTTTCCTTATGAGGGATTTTACAAATACCTACTCCCCTAACCTCAAGCAAACCTTTAATATTTTTAGGACAAGAGGCTTTTAAAACACCGTTCTGAACTTGTATTAAAGTTCTGTCATCAGCAATAAGAACAGCGTTATGATTGCAGATTAAACGAAGAGATATATCAGATTTTCCACTTCCTGAAGGACCTAAAATTAATATTCCTTTGCCCAAAAGACTTATCGTGTTTGCATGTATGTTTTCAGATTTCAAAACTTTGTAACCTCTTTTGTTTTTGACTGTCATTGCTCTCTATTGTTATTTTTCGTCCTTGTTCGTAGGATAAAATTTTTACAATAAATGCTTTTTTGGGTATATAATTTCCCATTTTTTCCGGCCACTCTATCAAACTTACACCGTCATACATTGCCTCTTCCATCCCTATCTCAAAAATTTCTTCCGGCGATTTCAAACGGTAAAGGTCAAAGTGGTATATTTCAAAATTTTGTGAACTATATGTTTGCAAAAGGGTAAAAGTCGGGCTTGGAACTTCTTTGGCATTTGTTAATTTTTGAATGAATGCTCGGCAAAATACCGTTTTTCCCATACCAAGTGTACCATAAAGAGCAAATACATCACCTTTTAGGGCAAAATCAGCTATTTTTTGCCCTAAAATTATGGTATCTTGCTCGGTCTTACAGATAAATTCCATGTCCTTACCCTGTTATAAATAATCCCAAAGTCTTTTTTTATTTACCTTTTTGATTATTTTTATTTTCGGCTTTTGAGCCTGAATAGCTTCCCAATCCCACGGCTTATAAAATTTGCCTTGCCACATTCCGCTATGATTTTTTTGGGCTTCTTGCTCATATGGAACATATACATCAATGTTAGGCAGAGGAACAGCCCAGCCTACCATTACTAAAGCTGCACCAAGATCATATTGACCGTATGAACAAGTTGCTAACATATTGTTTTTTTTGTCTTGTTTTAGAATGTGACATTCTATTTCATTGCTGAGTATCCAGTTTTGCAACCACCTTGCAGCCTGTTTGCCGCAAGCATAGGCATGACCACGAGCGTCAGAGCAACTTTGTTGTTTTGAAGGGGCGTCAATACCATAAAGATGAATTACATGGTTGCGAATTAGTAGCGTATCACCGCTGATTACTTTTGCGGAACCATACAACGCAGGGTAGTCGTAAGGATTTATAGCAGGTTCTATGACTTTTTTTGTATTATTGCTATAATTCATTATTTTATCTAAAAAATTCTCTTTCTTTTCAGGAATATCTTCTCTTTCAATTAATTCCTTTTGTTCCGTTTGTTCTTCTTTGATATCCTCTGTTGTTTGTTCTTCCAAATTTTCTTCAATGTATAATTCTTCTACGTCGTTTTCTTCATTTTCCGGAGAAGTAACAGAAATATCATTGAAATTTTCACTAATTGTTTCTTGAGTTGTGTTTTGAAGAGGTGCTTTGTCTTTGATTTTTTAGCTATTAGCACCAAAGAATTGTTGCAAATTCGGGACAACTTCTTTTATTCCGTCATTCAAGGTGCCTAGAGTATATAGAATAAAAAAGATTACACCACAAACAATAATCAACGAGGGAAGGCAGCCCATTGCTTTGAAAATAAGCTTGAAAAAAATATAGATTATTATCAATCCAAGCAAAAGGACAAGCAAATTTCCACCTTGTGCAAGGATTATATTTGCTTGTCCGTCAATATTTCCGGCAACATACAAAGCCAATATGATTATAACTAATATTAATTTCTTAAACAACCCCATCGGATTTTTCCTTGTTAAGTTATATCTGTTGAGTTGTTATTTTATATGATGATTGTAAATATATCGTTACTTTTTTTATTTGGCTTTGCGATAACAACGGCAATGGCATATTCCGTCTCTTTCGATGTCGCTTCTGCACAGTTCAGATATGCAATATCTGTTGTCGTTGTTGCCATCACAAGGGCATCTTTGCCATTCGGCTTCGCCAAACATCATATTTTTTGCACGAGCAATTTTTTCGATGTTTTCGGTTGCTTCATACCCGGCTTCTTTGCAGTTGTTAATCATTTTTTCCAGTATACTCATTTTTTTAGTCCTTTAGTCAACGTTAGTTTATTTACGCAATATGTCCAGAATTTTATCAAGCTCTGACAAATCAGAATAGGCCAAAACAACTTTTCCGCCACCTTTTTGGTCTGTTGAGATTTTTACTTTTAGGCCAAGGTGCTGTTTGATGTTTTTTTCAATATCGGTTATGTCTTGGCTTTTTGTCTTTTTGATTTTCGGGGTTGTGTCTTTTGCTTGTTGAACAAGTTCTTCAACCTGACGAACATTAAGACCTTTTTTGATAATTTTTTCTGCAATTTCTTCAGCGTTTTCAAGACCGATTAAAGGACGAACATGTCCTGCTGTCAAGATATTTTCTCTGACCATTTGTTGCACAGACTGAGGAAGAGAAAGTAAACGCAGAGTGTTTGCGATATAACTCCTTGATTTTCCTATAACTTGTGATAGGCTTTCTTGTGTATGTGAGAAAGATTTTATCAAGTGATTCAAGCTTTCTGCTTCTTCTATCGGAGAAAGATTTTCTCTTTGGATGTTTTCTATCAAGGCAACTTCCAGAACTTCTTTATCTGACATTTCCTTTATCATAACAGGAACTTCTTTTAGTCCTGCTTTGAGCGCAGCTCTGTAACGGCGTTCACCTGCTATGATTTCATACTTTCCGTTCATTTTTTGACGAACCAATAACGGCTGGAGAATTCCTTTTTCTTTTATTGAAAGCGAAAGTGTTTCCAGAGCATCTTCGTCAAAATCCATTCTCGGTTGGAAAGGTGATGCTGTGAGCGAATCTATTGATATTTTTTGTACTGAATTTGTGTTGTCCAAGTCAAGCGATGCAGTCAAATCGTCCAACACAAAATCTTTGTCTCCAAGTATGGCTTCGAGACCTTTTCCCAAACTGTTTCTTTTGTTGTTATTATTGTCTTCTAACATGCTAACATATCCTTTTCTCTTTTTAACATTTCTCCGGCCAAACTAATATATGCTTGAGAGCCTTGGCATTTGTGATCGTATAACAAAACAGGTTTTCCGTGAGATGGGGCTTCGGAAACGCGAACATTTCTCGGAATTACTGTTTCATAAACTTTTTTGCCGAAAAAGTTACGAACGTCATCTTCTACCATTTGGCTTAGATTGTTTCTTCCGTCATACATGGTGAGTACAACCCCTTGCAATTCTAATTTGGGATTAAAGTGTCTTTTGATTATGTTAATATTTCTGATCAAATCAGAAATGCCTTCCAGAGCCAAATATTCACACTGCAAAGGGACAACAACTGCGTCTGCAGCTACAAGAGCATTAACGGTTATTAGGCTCAGAGAAGGTGGGCAATCTATTAAAACATAGTCATAGTTGTCTACAGATTTTTGAAGCGCTAACTTCAATGCAAATTCTCTATGGTTCTTGTTTATTAATTCAATTTCGGCACCAGCTAAGTCTGCTGAAGAAGGAATTATCGAGAGATTTGGAACCTCCGTCCACATTACAGCTTTGCTTAAACTACATTCTCCCATAATTAAATTATATGAGGAAGTTTCAAGGTTTTCTTTGTTTACGCCGAAAGATGTAGAAGCGTTGGATTGCGGGTCCAAGTCTATTACAAGAACTTTTTTTCCGGCGGCGGCCATTGCGGTTGCAACATTTACCGTTGTAGTTGTTTTGCCAACACCGCCTTTGCGATTGGCAACAGCAATTATTCTTGGCATTTTGATCTCCCTTTTTTAGTAAGATTGCTGATAATTAATATTTTTCCTTCCTCTGATGTCGTGCTTTGAATAACATCAAGAGAAAATTTCCAAAATTTTTTTGCTTCATCTATTTCTTTTTGATAATTTGCACCTTTAGGAAAAATGCAAATTCCGTTTTTGTTGAGAAGGTTATCGGCATAAGTAAGTAACCCTTGAAGCGCTGTTACTGCTCTTGAAGTAACAACATCGAATTTTTTATTTTTTATCAATTCGGCTCTGCCGTTTATTA
>JAGCFG010000033.1 GCA_017650255.1 Alphaproteobacteria bacterium
AATAAGCGGCTTATGGGGCTTGAGGGAAAACTTTTGCGATATGCTTTGTCTTGCAAGGTTAAGCGCGAAGACTTTTTGTTGGAATATCAACAATCGGAACTTTCGCCGAATTGGGTCGAAACTGTTTCTAAAAAGAAAGATAAGCATTGGCAAGAGTTTGTGACCAAATATGGTATGGAGATTGTTGAGTTGCGCGAGAGTGTCGCTCAGATGGCGCAAGAATGCGGTTTGCCGATTAGCGAATATCGTCGTATGGTTGATACAATCAAAAAAGGCGAACGCGAGGCCGAGAGAGCCAAAAAGGAGATGATTGAGGCTAACTTGCGTTTGGTTATTTCTATTGCCAAAAAATATACCAATCGCGGTTTGCAGTTTTTGGACTTGATACAAGAAGGAAATATCGGTTTGATGAAGGCGGTGGACAAGTTTGAATATCGCCGCGGATATAAGTTTTCTACTTATGCTACTTGGTGGATAAGACAGGCTATTACGCGTTCTATCGCTGATCAGGCGCGCACAATTCGTATTCCGGTGCATATGATTGAAACTATTAATAAATTGGTTCGTACTTCACGTCAGATGTTGGCAGAAATGGGCAGAGAGCCTGTTCCTGAGGAGTTGGCGGCTCGTCTTTCTATGCCTTTGGATAAGGTGCGTAAAGTTATGAAAATTGCCAAAGAGCCGGTTAGTTTGGAAGCTCCGGTCGGAGATGAAGAAGATTCTTCTTTGGGCGATTTTATTCCGGATGAAAGTGCGTTGCAGCCTTTGGATTCTGCAATTCATTCAAATTTGAAAGAGACTTGCACTAGAATTTTGTCTTCGTTGACGCCGCGTGAGGAACGTGTGTTGAGAATGCGTTTTGGTATCGGAATGAATTCTGACCATACCTTGGAAGAAGTGGGGCAACAATTTAATGTTACTCGTGAGCGTATTCGTCAAATTGAGGCAAAGGCATTGCGCAAGCTGAAACATCCGAGCAGGTCGAGAAAATTGCGTTCTTTCTTGGATCAATAGCAGACAGCTCCTCGTTTTTTTTGAAAAGACGAGGAGTTTTGTTTTTTTCTTTATTAAGGAAACATGTTGTCCTTTTGCTTTTATGATGATTTAATAAAAAATTCGAAGATCTCTGGAATTTTTCGACAAGTCGAAAACTAGGGATGACTATTTTTTCTCTCTATAATAGTAAAATTCAATGTTTTTCTTTAACAGAACCTTGTTTTTTAAAAATAGTGGCGGATAGAAGTTGAAAACTCTTCGTTGTTATAGCCTTTGGCAAAATGTTCGTTGTGATATTCTGTTGCCAAGCTCCAGTTTGTAGTCAAAGGAATGTTAAATTCTGCTTTATACAAGGTTTTGTTGCTCTGCCAAGTTGTACCGAACATTTGGCGTGCTTCTGCCAGAAGTTTGAATTTGTCAAAGTGCAAAAAGGCTCCGGTGCCGGCATATAATGAGCCATAAATGTCGTGTTCCAAAAATCCACCGCAGGCAACTTCGGTTCCGCCGGAGATATAGCCCCATAGATGCGGTAAAATTTCAACCGTGGCGCCACCGTCAACGGAAAGGCGAGTGATGTAGCCTTCTTTTTGTTTTTGTGGGTTGTAGGAGCGTAAAATGTCCCAATTTATGCCGAAAGAGGTTGGGGAGAACATTTGGTTGATGGGAGAAAGCGACTTTATGCCTAAGATATTAAATTCTTGCAAGACATTTTTATGAGAGCGCTCGTAGTGGCGCCATTTGCTGTTGAGAAAATTTATCTCGGCTCCGGTCAACAGGCCGTAATCGTTGTCGGTAAGTGAATGGTAGGCAGGGCGATAGGATATTTCTTGAAAAGTTTCGCCCCTGCTTTTGCCGAGACCTAAAGTTACGCGCATTGAATCGTGTGATAACAGAGGAGAGCGGCCTTGAGGATTTTCGGACATTTTGGCTTTTTGGTTTTGGAGTTTGTTACGAGCCATAAGCCCTTTGAAACTGCGGCGGCGATATTCTTTGATATCAAATTCCTGCTTTACAAATTGGTATTGGACATATTGATAAGCTGTTTCCAGAACATCGGCTTTTTCGTCGTCGGAAAGGTTTTTCATCTCATAGTTTTCGTTTTTTATTGCTTCGATGAAGGCTTTTTTCTGCTGTTTGTTCATCTGTTTTTCTCTATGGATGATTTTTGCCTGACGGGAAGGGCGATAGTTGATCTCTTTGACCAGATTGTTACTGCGGTATGCAGCTTTGATTGTGTCGACTGGAATTGTGTGGACGGGGAATTTGTCTGCCAAATGCAACTCGGGGCGAATTGCATCAAGCATTTCCATAATCATATATGAGCAGTTCTTTGAAAAAAAGTAATAGCGGGTTTGGGTGTGTCCAAGCTCCCAAAGGTGAGCGACAAACATTTCTATTTCTTCAGGCGAAAGATTAAGATTGAGTTCCCAAATGTCCCTGTTTTCGAGGTTGTTGTACTTGTTGATGATGTCATAATAGGGTTTTACGGTCCAACCGCCGTAATATCCACCGGTAAGGCCGTAGATGGCGAACAATACGCTGTTTTCGCCACCATTGGTAAATGCGCCGTAATTTGCGCCGTGTGCCAAAAGCTGGGTGCCTTTACGGGCGGTGTCAATACGGAGCAGTGTGTGTCCGAAAAGCGAGGAGGGGTTGTTCATATAGGCGTCGGTAAAAAGCAGGGTTACTCCAGAGGGATTTAGGTCGGTCTTAAATTGGTTGAAATCTTTGCAATCAAAATTAATGTTCTCGATTAGTCCTTTGTTTTTAAAAAATAAATATCTGGCTTGAAAAAGACATATTTTTTCTTCATCTGTACCTTTTTTGAACAATTTTATTGTTTCTTCGAGTTCTGATTTTGGGTTTGTTTTTCCGTCTTTGGCAGCAAAAAAGTTGTCGCTGTCGATTGATGATTTGTATTTGCCGAATGTTGTCGGGCGATAGTGAACCAAAGCCAGCCATTCGGGCGAATAAGCGAGTTCGATCGTGTTTGCCTGTGTGTTGGTTGTGAAAAGTGCTAAAAATATCAGAAAAATTGCGCGATACATAATAAAAAAAGGCTCTTGCATGGGCAAGAGCCTTTATTCCTATTTAGGTTATGCTTGCAACATTGCAAAAATTTGTTGTGTTACATAAATTGCGTCTACATTGTCATTTGGGAAAATGGCCGCAAAATTTTGTTGTGACTTTTTGGCAAATTCCTTCTTATCAACATTTAACATTCCTGCCAAAGTATCCAGAGTTTCTCCCTCTCCGCGAGAAGCATCGAGAGCATATTGTTCCATGTTGTTTTCGATAAAACTGAATACCATTTTTTGTGTTCCACCACTAACTCTACCGTTGGGATCGCAACCGGATGTTCCAAAGGTGATGCCAAAAGTTTGGTTGCCGAAAGTTCCGTTGGTGGTAACAGCCAAAATTTGCGGAGCAATTCCGGATTGGCCACGCCAAGCCATTGAACCCAAGCCGCAACCGGTGCTGTCGTGAGCAGAAGCGTTTGCTGCAAACAATAGTGCCGAGCAAGCGGCAAATGTCAAACAAAATTTATTCATTATAGTCTCCCTAAAAAGTTTAGTTTACCGATTTAATCTATCATAAGGCTCGAAAAATAAAAGTAAAAAAAACATATGAATAACAAATATTTCTCTTGCAAAAACTTTTGTTTGTGTTATATAAGGCGCATTGAGTTAATTTGTTGGCTGTGGAAAGGTTGCCTTTTCCGGTCAAATTTTTTCTGCGAGGTAAAAATGGATAAATTTCCTTTGACAAAAGAGGGTTTTCTGGCTCTTGAACAAGAGTTGAAAAATCTTAAGACAGTTGAGCGTCCTAACATTATTGCTGCCATATCCGAGGCTAGAGCACAGGGCGACTTGTCCGAAAATGCCGAATATTCTGCCGCAAAAGAAAAACAAAGTTTTATAGAAGGGCGAATTCAAGAGCTGGAAGTTGTTGTCAGCCGCGCTCAGGTTATTGATACATCAGCTAACAGTTGTGATGTTGTTCGTTTTGGGGCAAAAGTTTTGGTGGTAGATGAAGATACCGATAAAGAGAGCACATATCAAATTGTTGGTGATTATGAAGCTGATATTGAAAAGAATAAGATTTCTGTTTCTTCGCCATTGGCAAAAGCTTTGATTGGCAAAGAAGTCGGTGATGAGGCTGAATATATGGCTCCCGGCGGTCGCAAATCTTTTGAAATT
>JAGCFG010000034.1 GCA_017650255.1 Alphaproteobacteria bacterium
AAAGACATACAAAAAATTTTAAGCGAAGAATCCGACACATACAAGTACGGTTTTGTGACGGATATACAGTCTGATACAGTTCAAAAAGGACTGAATGAGGATATTATTCGTATGATATCGGCAAAGAAAAATGAGCCGGACTGGCTTTTGGAACGCAGGCTGAAGGCTTTTGAATTTTGGCAGACTATGACTGAGCCGACATGGGCAAAATTGGTTTATGATAAAATTAATTATCAAAATTTATCTTATTATTCTGCTCCAAAGCAAAAGGCAAAGCCCAAAAGTCTTGATGAAGTTGATCCGACATTGCTGTCTACATATGACAAATTGGGGATTCCGCTAAAAGAACAAGAAGTTTTGGCCGGAGTTGTAGCTGTTGATGCTGTATTTGACAGTGTTTCGGTGGCGACAACTTATCGAGCAAAATTGGCGGAGAAAGGGGTTATTTTTTGCTCCATATCCGAGGCGGTGCGTGAGCATCCGGATTTGGTGAAAAAATATCTTGGCTCGGTTGTGCCTTATACGGACAATTTTTTTGCCTGTCTTAATTCTGCAGTATTTACGGATGGTTCTTTTGTATATATTCCCAAGGGAGTGCGTTGCCCCATGGAACTTTCGACCTATTTTAGGATCAATGCAAAAAATACGGGGCAATTTGAGCGCACATTGATTGTGGCAGATGATGAGAGTTATGTTTCTTATCTTGAGGGCTGCACGGCTCCGCAACGCGACGAAAACCAGCTTCATGCGGCGATTGTCGAAATTGTGGTGTCGGATAATGCGGAGGTTAAATATTCTACGGTTCAAAACTGGTATCCAGGCGACAAAAACGGCAAAGGCGGAGTGTATAATTTTGTGACCAAAAGAGCTGCCTGCCGAGGTAAAAATTCAAAAATTTCATGGACACAGGTCGAAACGGGTTCGGCGGTTACGTGGAAGTATCCGAGCTGCGTTTTGCAAGGGGATAATTCTGTGGGAGAGTTTTATTCGGTTGCACTGACCAACAATTATCAGCAGGCTGATACCGGAACAAAAATGATTCACATCGGAAAAAATACTTCATCAAGGATTATCTCGAAAGGTATTTCCGCAGGTTTTTCAAACCAGACCTATCGCGGTTTGGTAAAAGTTGCTCCAAGTGCTGATAATGCCCGTAATTATTCGCAATGTGATAGTTTGCTCATTGGTTCTACTTGCGGGTCGCATACAGTGCCATATGTTGAAAACCGCAACAAAACCGCGCGTCTTGAACACGAGGCAACGACATCAAAAATCAGCGATGAACAGCTTTTTTATTGCAGAAGCCGCGGGATTGGTGAAGAAGATGCCGTCAGCCTTATTGTAAACGGGTTTTGCAGAGAGGTTATGCAACAGTTGCCGATGGAGTTTGCTATTGAGGCAGTTAAATTGATTAATATTAGTCTTGAGGGGAGTGTCGGATAATGAATACTTTTGAGCGCGCACTGGCAGCATGGGGAAAAGAGCCGCAAATGTTGCAGGTAATCGAAGAAATGAGCGAGTTAACTAAAGAAATTTTGAAAAACATTAATAGAAACAAAGATAATGTTGATGAGTTGGTGGAAGAAACCGCTGATGTAGAAATTATGTTGGAACAATTGAAACTTTGCTACAATATTGTAGATAGAGTTGAAGAATATAAGGCAGCAAAATTAAAAAAAATTGATCAACGTCTTGATGAATGGGAGAAACAAAAATAATGACCGCTTCGTTGTTGAAAATTGAGGATCTTTGTGCGCAGGTTGCCGGCAAAGAGATTATTAAAAACTTCAACCTTACAATTAATGAAGGCGAGGTTCATGCCATTATGGGACCAAACGGCGCCGGGAAGTCTACTTTGTCATATGTTTTGACCGGTAAACCAGGGTATGAAGTTACATCAGGAAGTGTTTATTTTAAGGGAAAAGATTTGCTCAAAATGTCGGTGGAAGAAAGAGCTCGCGAGGGGTTGTTCCTCATTATGCAATATCCGGTGGAGATTCCCGGAGTTGCAGTAACCAGCTTTTTGAAGCATGCGGTCAATGCAGTTCGCGCCCACAAAGGAGAGCCGGAACTTGATACAATGGAGTTTATTAAAAGCCTGCGTAGTGAGGCAAATAAGCTCGGGATTGATGCAGAAATGTTAAAGCGTTCGGTTAATGTCGGCTTTTCCGGTGGAGAGAAAAAACGTTTAGAGGCTTTGCAAATGGCTGTTCTCAAGCCTGATTTATCAATTTTGGACGAGGCAGACTCGGGGCTTGATATTGATGCGATAAAAGTTGTTTCTGACGGGGTTAATAATTTGATGAACGAAAAGAAGGCTTTGTTGATTATTACCCATTATCAAAAGCTTCTTACTTATATAAAGCCTAATTTTGTGCATGTTTTTGCCGACGGGCATATTGTGAAATCGGGAGATTGGAAGTTGTCGGAAGAAATTGAGCAAAACGGTTATTCTGCTTATATGAGAGAACATTGATGAGCAAGTTATTATCTGATATAAGATTGTTTGGCGACAATATTCCGTGGCTTGAGGGATTGCGCTCTCGAGGGAGAGAAAGTTTTGTTCTGCCAACCGCAAAAACCGAGGCATGGAAATATACAAAACTTCATACTCTGCAAAGAGATGATTTTGTTTTTGCACCTTCAAAATTTTTAGAAGAATTTGAGGGAGAGTGTTGTGATGATCATTGCTCTTGCTGCGGTGAAAATCATTCGGAGTGCCATTGCGGTGAACATTGTCATTGTGCAGAAAGACCGCAGTTGTATATAGATTTGCCATTTGATGCTTATCAAATTCATTTTTTTAACGGCAAATTTATGCCCTTGTAC
>JAGCFG010000035.1 GCA_017650255.1 Alphaproteobacteria bacterium
CCCGACCGAAGCACTTGTCTCTATAGACGTCAATTCCGGACGCGCCACCAAAGAAAAAGATTTGGAAGAAACTGCTTTGCGCACAAACCTCGAAGCCGCTGACGAAATTGCCAAACAATTAAGAATGCGCAATTTAGCCGGTTTGGTTGTTGTCGACTTTATCGATATGGACGAGCCCAAAAACAATTTGGCGATAGAAAAACGCATGAAAGAAGCCATGAAAAACGATCGCGCACGTGTCCAAATCAGCAAAATGAGCTGCTTCGGACTTTTGGAAATTTCGCGCCAAAGAATGCATTCTTCTTTCTTGGAAAGCAACTACCACACTTGCCCATATTGCCACGGCCGCGGCATAATTCGCACAATAGAATCCGGCGCAATGTCTATTTTGCGCATAATTGAAGAAGAAGGATCAAAAAATCGTTCATCAATGATAAATGTATTCCTTCCCACTGAATATGCCGTATATTTGCTCAACCAAAAGCGTGCCTCTTTATATGACATTGAACACCAATACAATATGTCAATTATCATAAGCGCTGATGACAGTATCAAAAATGTTTCCGAATACAGAATAGAGCGTACCAAGGTTCAAAAACAAGAAGAGCCGGAACCTCAGGTAGAGGAAAACGAACATGAAAATCAGCAAGAGGCCGCAAATGATGACGCAATTGAAACATCAGATAAACCTCATCGCCAAGATTTTCGCCGTCGCAGAGGTCGCTTTGACAGAAGGTACAGATACAAAAACCGCGACGACGATACCATGCCTCAATCACAAAACGAAACTGCTCCGGAGCCGGCAGAACCGGCTGCCTCTGATGAGCAATCCGAAAAAAGAAAGGTTTCGTGGTGGAAAAAATTAATCAATGGCTAAAAAGATATTTTTTGTTTGTGCTGACTGGGTTATTTTTGGTAATAGCCTCGTCAGCGCATGCCATATCACTTATCTCCGATGAAGAAACAGAAAACTTTCTCCATGCCACTTTACGCCCAATTTTCAAGGCATCAGGCACATCTTTCAACCCTCGACACATATATATAGTCAATGATAAAAGTCTAAACGCTTTTGTTATCGACGGCAACAGCATGTTCGTTACGGTCGGAACTCTCATTGCAGCCGACTCACAAAACGAAATCAGCGGTGTTCTTGCACATGAAACAGGACATATTCAAGGCGGACATATATTGCGCCACAAAATCCAAGCGCAAGAAGTTCAGCGTGTAGCCTTGGCCTCTATGTTGCTCGGCGGAGCCGCAGGACTTGCCGCCGGAAGAGCCGATGTCAGCATTGCCGCAATCTTAGGTTCGCAGGGAACTGCCATCAACAGCATGCTTTCCTACCAAATAAGCGAAGAGCGCAGCGCCGACGAAGCAGCTGTAAAATTGCTGAAAAAAATCAATCAATCACCGGTGGGAATGCTCAATTTTATGAAAAAAATTCAAAAACAAAACCTTGTTCAAGGCATTGAGGAAACAAGCTATTTCCGCACCCACCCCATAACCGCCGAGCGCATATCTTTTTTGGAAAAAGCTACAAAAGAATCTAACGGAGCAAAATTCGGACCGCAAGAAAAAGAATTTTCACGGATAAAAGCCAAAATTTTTGCCTATATCGAGAAACCGGAACAGACTTTTATCAAATATCCCCCATCAGACACCTCGATAGAAGCACAATATGCAAGAACAATCGCTTATTTTAAGGACAACAGAATAGAAACCGCCTTAAATAACATTGAAAAACTAGTACAAGCCGAACCGAACAATCCCTATTTTTATGAGCTGAAAGGCCAAATGTTGCTCGAAACCGGAAAGATTAAACCGGCAGTTTCAAATTATCGAAAAGCCCTTGATATCAGCCCACACTCGTCATTGTTCAAACTTAATCTGGTTCAAGCAATGCTTGAAGATTCTCCAAACGCAAGGGAGCAACAACAAATTGTCGATATGCTTAACCAAGTTTTGATATACAATCCGCAAAGCGAGGCTTGGATTCTACTTTCACGAGCTTATGGTCTGCAACAAAATGCTTCCGGTTACAACTATGCCGCCGCCGAATATAGCTTTTTAATCAAAGATTTTACTTTGGCAAAAAAACAAGCCGAACAAGCTCTAAAATCAAATCCGTCACCTGCACTAAAGCTGAAACTGGACGACCTCCTCTCTCGTATAAAAGAGCAGGAAAAAGAAGACATTAGGAACAATCCTTATCACTAAATATTCAATTTTTCTTTTATCTTTTGTGCAATATCCACGTATGCTTTGGCAAATTCACTTTCCGGTTCGGCTTTCACAATCGGCATTCCGGCATCTGCCTGAGTTCTGATTTTGATATTAAGCGGAATTTCACCCAAAAAATCTACTCCCAATTTTTCTGCCGTATTTTTTGCACCATTTTCACCAAACACATATTCCTTATGTCCGCACTTTTCGCAAATGTGATAGCTCATATTTTCAACAATACCCAAAATCGGCACATCAACCGCCTTAAACATATTAACACCTTTCACGGCATCAATCAAAGCGATATCCTGCGGGGTAGAAACAATAACCGCCCCATCAATTTTTACCTTTTGCGACAGCGTAATTTGAATATCACCAGTCCCCGGAGGCATATCAATAACCATCACATCAACCTCGTGCCAATTAACATCAGAAAGCAGCTGTTGCAAAGCACCGCAAGCCTTTGGGCCACGCCAAATCAAAGGAGTATCTCTGCCAACAAGCGTTCCTATTGACATACTCTGAACTCCCATCACAAAAAAAGGATCAAAAGTTTTTCCATCATAAGAAACCGGCACACTCCCCTCATATCCCAACATTGTCGGAATTGAAGGTCCATAAATATCCGCATCAAACAACGCCGTTTTGCAACCGATTTTGCTCAAAGCCAGAGCGATATTTGTCGCTGTGGTAGATTTCCCCACACCTCCTTTTCCCGAAGCAACCGCAACAATTTTTTTCACTCCTCGTATTGCCCAATAAGGATTTTTTGTTCTTTCGCCCGTATAAATTACTGAAATTTTTTCCACTCCCTCAAAACCCAAAAGCTCCCGTGTCAAATTTTGTTTTTTTTGCTCATCTTCCTCCACATCAACCAAAGTCACAATAACTCTTTTTTCAAACAAATTGACGCTTTCAATCGATTCTTTCGGAAAAAATCTCATCACCGCTTGCAGCAATTCGGCATTATCAACCATTTACAACCTCCTGTTGATATCTTAAATTGTTTTTAACAATGTTTATATTATATATTAAACTAATTCAATAAATAAACTGTAAATGAGGTAAAAAATATGCCAAACACAA
>JAGCFG010000036.1 GCA_017650255.1 Alphaproteobacteria bacterium
AAGTAGTTGAAACAGAATTTTCAGCAGAAACTCAGGACAACGCTGTTGAAAATGCTGCAACTGAAAGTGAAGAAACTAAAGAAGTGGCAGTAGAAAATTCTTTCGAGAAAACTGAAGAAGTTGCTGCAAGTAAAGAAAAAGGTATGCTATACGGCCCAAATCCGCCAACAATAGCCATAGTTATTGACGATATGGGTATCAATCGAAAGATGACTAAAGAAATAGGCAGCCTGACATATCCGCTTACAGCATCATTTTTACCCTATGGCATCAACTTAAAAGAGCAGATTGCATATTCTATTCAAAGCGGACATGAAATTATGCTCCACCTGCCTATGGAACCGCAAATTATGCAAAATTATACCGAAGATATGCTGACAACAGAAATGACAGATGAAGAAATATTGCAAAAATTAAGTCAAATGCTGCAAAAAATCCCGCAGGCTGTCGGTGCCAACAACCATATGGGGAGCAAATTTACCGAAAATGCGCAAAAAATGGGTGTTGTAATGGAAGAATTGGCAAATAAAAATATGCTATTTCTAGATTCCAAAACAAGTTCAAAATCAACAGGGCTCGAACAAGCAAAATTATTCGGAACGAAGTTTTTTGCCCGCGATATTTTTATCGATAATGAAAATAGTTATGACTATATAATGTCCCAATTGGAAAAAGCAGAAAAAATTGCCCACGACAAGGGCTGTGCAATTGCTATCGGCCACCCGAAGGAACAAACCTACCTTGCGCTAAAAGACTGGTTGCCGGAACTCACGAAAAAAGGTATAAAATTGGTTTGGCTCAGCCAAATAGGCAAAGATTAATTTTCTTTGCGTACATAACCTCGATCGCGCTTTTCTTTTCTATAATCAAAGTCAAAATAATAATCATCAAAATCATTGACGTTGCTCTTAAATTTATTATCTCTTTCAAATGAACGCAAAGCTCTTTTGTGCGAATATTCGCGCACACTGCCTGATGGTTGTAAAGAGCCTCTTGACATAAATGTAGTATCCACATAAATCTTCTTATTGTTATAATTAAAATAATTCCAAGCATGCGCAAAATTTTTTTTATTGCTTCTTCGCAGACGAACTTCTGTAGGATATGCATACCCCACCGAAATATTCGCGGAGATACCTGCAATATTACACATTTCTGCAAACATTAGTGCAAATTCCGAACAAATTCCTGATCTAGTTTTTAATAGTTGATCTGGCTTTTGAATTTTATGTTTTTTCATCAATTTTGTAGCAGATTCGTTAGTATAAAGATATTCATCATAATAGATATGAGACGCAATCCAATAAGCAATCATTTTTGCTTTATCATAATCATCATCAAGCGGTTTTATAAGATGGTTTACCAATACTTTCAAATTATCTTCCACTTTGCGTGGTGTGTTTTTAGCATAACGGCTTATACGCGCCGAAGAATAGTGTGTTGCAAAAGCATCATAAGGTTTTGACACAACAAAAATAAGCAATAAAATTGATACAAAAAAACGCATAACAAGCTCTTTCAAAGAAAAAAACAGCCCTCAAAAAGGCGAGGGCTGAAATCAAGAATAAACTTTCGATTATTGAACCGGAACTACAACAACCGGTGCATTATATTTTGGTTGCATAACCGGTTTTTGAACTCTTGCAGGAGCATAATATTCCGGAGCATCATAAGCCGGTTGAACATATTGTTGCTGGTAATAACCGCCGTTTACGGATTGTCTTTCATAAGCAACATTTTCAAAATGTCTTGGCTCATAAACTGTTCCGTAAGTTGTGCGTTTATATACAACTTCTACAGGTTCACGAACAGTCTTAAGCTCGCCTTGGCAGCAAGGATCAGCAGCAACAGGCTGAGCATATACCATTTGCGGAGCAGGTGCTGCATATTCCGCATAGACCGGTTGAGCAACAGGCATTGGTTGAGCAACAGGAGCAGGTTGAGCTGCTTGAGCCTGTTTTTGATAAGGACATGGCTCTTCCATATATCCTTGGTCAAGTTCATAATCAGATGCACAAGCTGTCAGAGACAGAGTAGCACCGAGCAAAACAAACAATTTTTTCATTTCAAATCCCCATTTTTGATAGTTAACAATACAGTCTTTTCACAAATCATAATAATGTACTTCACACTCTATCAGCGATTTTGTTAAAAAAATATTAAGAAGTCACAATTTTGTGCGTTTTTTATCTGTTTTTCACATTTTTTCTGCCGATTTTCCATACAGTTCTGAAATATCCGAAAGAAACAACCATAGCCCCTGCAATCCAAGCTAAAGGACTTGCAAAGCAAAGCCCGACAAATCCCCATATTTTTGTCAGATAAACTGCGGCAAAAGCTCTCATAATCAACTCCGCAATGCTTGAAATCATCGGAGAAATTGAGTTCCCCATTCCTTGACAAGAATTTCTGAAAATAAATATCTGCCCGAGGAAAAAATAAAAAACAACGCTTATTTTCAAATATGTTCTCGCTAATTCCATAATTTGTTCAACCATTTGCGGTTCTTCACCGGGTATAAACACGCCGACAATCTGTCTGCCGAATACAAAAACCAAAATTGCCAAAACTATGCTCGCACCAAAAGAAACAAGAGATGTTTGTCTCACCCCTTTTCTCAGCCTGGCAATTCTTCCGGCGCCATAGTTTTGTGCAACAAATGTAGACATTGCAATTCCTAAAGAAACCATCGGTTGTCCGCCGATTTGCTCAATTCTTAAAGAGGCAGTCATGGCCGCAATCGTGACAAATCCGAATTTGTTGCATATCGTTTGCGTAATCACCGCACTGAGGGCAATAATCGAAAATTGAACAGCCATAGGCAAAGCTATAATTAAATTTTGCTTACACAGGTTAATGTTGATTTTACAGTCTTCTTTGCGCGGAATTAGAATCTTAAATCTTTTTTGGATAAATACCCAACATGCAACGGCCGAAACACTCATTGCCGTAACAGTTCCAAGTGACGAACCAGCAACGCCCATTTTACAAAAATATATAAACACGACATTAAGTACAATATTAAGCAACGTTGTAAAAATTAAAAAATACAGCGGAGTTTTGCTGTCACCCAATGCCCGCATAAAACCGGAAAGCAGATTGAAACACACAATCATAACAACACCGCAACACAAAACGACCAAAAAATCTTTTGTGTCTTGATAAATTTCAACAGGAACATTCATTGTATGTAAAATATTATCTAGTGATAAATACACAGCAAGACTAATGAGAAATGTAAATCCTACACTCAGCAACAATGCCGTAAATACAGCCTTTCGCAGTCTTGCAAAATTTTTTGCCCCGAAACTCTGTGCTACAATAACGGTCAAACCATTGGTAAAACCGATGCACACCATAATAAGTGCAAAAAAAATCGGTGCGGCAGCGCCAACCGCAGCCAGTGCTTTCACTCCTAATATGTGTCCAACCAGCAAAATATCCGAAATGCTGTATAATTGCTGGAATAGATTGCTTATCAATAAGGGAATCGTAAATTTTAATATCAATGGCAACGGACTGCCGACAGTCATATCACGCATATCGACACCACAATCTCAATATTGTCCTTTTTGAGCAAATTTTTTTGCCCATTTTTGCATAACATCTACAGCAGCATCTCTACATTCTTTTATCTGTGTTGCAAAAACTCCGTCTTTCAACAAACTATACAAATCGTCATCCCTAAAACCTATATCTGCTGCATCTCTTCTTGTGGCAGCATAAAAAATCTTGTCGATATTTGCCCATTTTGCGGTCATCAAACACATCGGGCAGGGTTCACAACTTGTATATAGTACACATCCTGATAAATCCCAAGTCTTGAGATTTTGACAAGCTTCTCTTATGGTAGAAACCTCCGCATGCGCTGAAGGATCGCATGTTGCTAACACCCGATTAAATCCCGACGCAATACATTCTCCGTTTTTATAGATAACGGCACCGAAAGGACCTCCTCTCGGAGTCGCAATATCATCATCTAACACCATTGCCGAAGCCGTAACGGCTTTTTCCATGATTTTTATATCTTGTTTATTATAATTTAACATTTGTACCTCTATCATGACCATACTAAAAATTATTTAATAAAGAATAGTTAAGTTTTCAAACAAAATTAGGCAAAATCAGAAAGGTCATTCGATGGTTAAAATAAATGATGCAGATTTTTCGGATATATACATCACACCCAGCAAAAAAGCTTATATATGGAGCGGAAAATCTCCGCACGGATTAAAAGAAATAACTTTTGATGACTATCCTGAATTTTATTCATTGGTAGAAAAAGAATTTAAATCTAATCCCAGCTATTTGGTAGTATATCAAAAGCACAGCTATCGCGTAGAAAGAACAATTGCATTGCATGGTGTTCAATATTGCATTCGAAAGCAACCGCAATCTGTTCCCAGAATTTCCGATTTAGGAATGTCTCCTCAAATTGTTCGCCATCTTATATCTCTTGGCAGAGCTTCCGGACTGATATTGGTTGCAGGCGCCACCGGATCGGGAAAATCCACCACTTTGGGAGCATTGTTGAAAGAATATCTCATAAACGAAGGTGGATTTGCTTTGACTATTGAAGATCCTGTTGAGTTGCCTTTGGACGGAGTATACAAAAACTCTAACGGTGAGCTTGGTTTGTGCAAACAAACAATGCCACAAAACGGAAAGTGGGCAGAATCACTAAAATCGGCTCTGCGAAGTTGTCCGCGTTATATAATGCTTGGAGAGATACGTTCTCCCGATATTGCAACCGAAGCTTTACAGGCAGCTGCCTCCGGACACTTGGTTTTAAGTACAATTCATGCCAACTCCGTG
The DNA here is from genome assembly GCA_017650255.1 of Alphaproteobacteria bacterium. GTDB lineage: Bacteria > Pseudomonadota > Alphaproteobacteria > RF32 > CAG-239 > JAFUYI01. Next base: position 4,816 of record JAGCFG010000036.1, read on the forward strand.
GGAGATGCTATCAACGCTTTGGTTAAATATGCTGCAGCTTCTGATATATCCGAAGATATGGCTTATGATTTGGTGTCAACAAGTTTGCTTGCATGTCTGCAGCAACGTCTCATCGGTATCCCCAAACGTTTGGTTTTGCAGACTTTGTTTGCCAATCCCGATATTACAAAAGCGTGCCAAGTCAGAGGTGCAATAAAACTTGGTAAACTCAACTTTTCAACCATAATTGAACAGCAAAATATCAAATTAGTCAACAATCAACCGCTTTTCGGTATTTAATAACCATTGCCGAGAAAATTATCTATTTTATATCTGACAAATTCATCAAAGGATACTTTGTCTGATATCATGTTTTGCAGGTCTTCAATTTTTTGATATCCGAAAGAAGTTCCGTCGTCAATTTTTACTAAAACGACTTCAAGCGGCCGAGAAAGTTGATAAGTTTCAACAAAATTATATTCCTCATCATTTTGATAATCTATCATAAAAAAGCTGTATTTATCCGCATAATTTTTTTGATATATTTCTTCAAGCATTGCCATCGCCTGCGGGCAGCCGTAGCAGTAGTTGTTATTGTAAAAAACATAAATTATCGATTTATTATAATTTTCATTCTCAGCGGCAAAATATTCCTGCAGAGTTTGATTTGGATTATACTCTCCCTGATATACCGGAAGTTGTGCCCAAACACACCCACAATCGCAGAACATCAACGCGATAGCCCAAAATTTTTTCATTATTTCCTCCATTAATTTATAATGGGGAGCATGCCTTTTGCAACCATTCTTGTTCATGTTTGTTTAGATGAGGCGCAATAATCTTATAGACATTTTTATGATATGCATTCAGCCATTTTATCTCCCTATCATCAAGGAGATATTTATCAATCAGCCTAAAATCAATAGGCACAACTGTCAAAGGAACAAAATTTAAAAAATTATCACTATTAGATTTCTTTACATACACCAGATTTTCAATTCTAATCCCGAAATTTCCTTCTTCATAATACCCGGGTTCAATAGAAACGACCATATTTTCTTTCAAAGGATAATCATCGCCGAAAATACTTATACTTTGTGGTCCTTCATGCACATTGAGAAAACATCCCACCCCATGTCCAGTACCATGCTTATAATCCAAACCATAGCGCCACATAACGCTGCGGCAAATTGCATCAAGTCGAGTGCCTGAGGTGTTTCCCGGAAATTTTTGTGCGGCCAAAGCAATATGTGCCTTCAACACAAGCGTAAATTTTTCAATCATATCTTTTGAAGGTTTGCCGACTGCAATAGTACGGGTAATATCTGTTGTGCCATCAAGATATTGCCCGCCGCTGTCAAGGAGCAAAACAGAATTTTCTTTAATCTTGGCACAAGATTTTTCTTTTGGTTGATAATGTATAATTGCCGCATTTTCAGCGCTACCTGCAATTGTCCCAAAACTAAGCGAAAAGAACAACGGTTGTTTCTTGCGAAATTCAAACAATTTTTTTGCGATATCAATCTCTGTTTTGCCTTTATAGTTTTTTTCAAACCAAGCTAAAAATTTGCACATTGCAATGCCATCTTTAATATGTGCATTTACCATTCCTTTTAACTCTGTGCGATTCTTCTCAGCCTTTGCTCCAATGCAAGGATCAGTTTTATTAACCGCCCTAATCTTAAGATTCTCGCAAATATCGACAATAAAGGCAGGAGTCGTTTTATAATCTACTGCAATCTTGCTGATTTTTTTCTGTAACAAAATTGTTTCTACTTTTGACAAAGAAAAATTTTTAATGCTGCAATTTTTGGGTAACTCCAAATTGTCTGCAAACAAAAACACCTCTTTTTTTGCATTAACCAAAGCCATAGCTCTCACAACAGGTGTCTGAGGTAAAGCGTTTGAACGCAAATTCAGAAGCCACGAAACACTGTCAGCAGAAGATATTAAAACGGCATCAACATCATTTTGGGTAACAAATTTTGCAATTTCTTTGACTTTTGCATTTGCTGATTTACCTGCATATTTAACCTCTTGTTCAAAAGCTGTTGCCTTTTTAACAGGCATAATTTGCGGTTTTGCCACAAAATCAGCCTTTGGCAAAATCCTCTGTAACTTTTTCAATCTCGATTCGGAAATCTGCCAAGGATTGTACGCAATAGATGCCTCTCCTAAATTTTCTTTCAACCACGCAAAAAGATTACATTGTTCACTTTCTACAATAACATTGACCTGTTTAGGGTTCGTCTGTTGTTTTGACTGAATTTCATAACGACCGTCAACGAAAAGATATGCCATATTTCTTGTAACGACCAAAGTTCCTGCCGAGCCGTCAAAACCGGTCAATTCCAATATCTTGTTCTCCTCATTCAACACATCTTGCCCGATAAATTGATTGTTTCGAAAAATAATCACCGCATCAGTGTTCAAATGTTTTTGAATATCTTTTATTGTCATTTTGTTTTCTCCAATAAAATTGCATACCAATTCTCATCATTAAGAATTTTCAATATTTTCATTCCGTGCAACTCATATTCATTTTGTATCCAAGATAATTGTTCTTCAATAAATCCGGACAAAATTGCAAAACCTTTCTTTTCAAGGCTGTTGCATAAATTAGCCGCCATATCAATCAATGGTCTCGCTAGAATATTGGCAAATATCAGCTGATAAGGTGCCGATTCGGTAATTTTTGAGTTTTCAAATCCGTTACTTTGCAAAACGTGAATTTGATTTTCCAAATTGTTGTTTTTCGCATTACCAAGAGCAACCGCAACCGCCTCATCGTCAATATCTGCCGCCAATGCATTTGCGTCATCCCATATTTTGCAGGCAGCCAAAGCTAAAATCCCCGACCCGCAACCCATATCTAAAATATTTTTAACCCTTGTACCATTGTGATAAAGATAAGCAAGCAATTTCAGACAAAGTTGTGTCGTCTTATGTTGTCCAGAGCCGAAAGCTGTTGCTGCATAAATCATTAATTTCAGTTTATCATTTTCGGGCACAACACTTTCATGTGTTCCATAGATATAAAAATCTTCGGTTTCCAAAGGTGGAAATTTAATAACATTCTTTTTAAGCCAATTTTCTGCTGGCAAAAACTTCTGTTCATATTTTGGCAAAGCAATATTGCGAATTTTTGCTGCTTCGTTTAAGTGATTTTCATCCAATCGCTTCGAGATATAACCGACATATTGCAGTTTGTCGCCAACATAGTTAACACAAACAACTTCAAAAAAATATTCCAAAAAGTCGCTCAAGCGCTCATCTTCTGCTGTTTGCGGCTCAAAAACGACCATCCAACAATTTCCAAACTTTTCCACTAAAATTATCCTCTAAGGCACAATCTGTTATTTACTAAATAAACTTTATAGTATATAAAGGTTAAAAATATCTAAACTTTTAAAAAGAGAATCAAACATGAAAGCATGGAAGACATTATCTATGACCTTCTGCCTCGGTGGCTGTATTTATGCCGGAGAGTATAATTTGCTGTCAACCGGCAATGTTTTAGCAGGTCTATCCGGCTACCATATTGATTATCTTGTCACAAAAGACGAAAGGCTTCTCGATTCTGAACCTTTTCACGAGACAGGATTTGTTGCAAACAAGCTGTTGACAGCATACAAAGGATATTCCATCGCCAATATGAGGGATTATCTCAAGAATTATTATATTCAAGAGGCAATCGTAGCTCCTTCAAATGCTCAAATGGTTTCCGGTGTCAGTCCGGCTGACATTGTTGCTGGCAAAAAATATGAGGTTATAGGACACTCAAAGGTCAAAGGACAAACTCTCTACCTCGTAGCTTCTGATAATCCTAATGATATATTTTTGACAAACGAAAACTACGAGCTGCAACCATATCTCGGACGTATTCGCAACGACAGATTGATAATTCTGGACAACAAATACATTGTAACTCCCGAAGGATACAAATTTGAGCCGATTACCAAAAGCCGAGTCCTGCAAAGTGACATAGTTTCGGGTTTTGAAATAAAATTTGAAGGTGTGCAAAATAATATTATGCGCTTCACTTTGATGGAATATGATGCCGGCGGTTTTACCGGTGAGTTTAAGTATTATAATTTTGAAAATATACCAGGGATTGTTGAGATTGCAGGCGTAAAAATAAAAGTCTTTAATGCCAGCGACGCAAGGCTTGAGTATATGATTCTCGTTGACGAAAAATAATATTGTAGGAGATTTACAATGTCTGGACATTCCCAGTTTAAGAATATTATGTACCGTAAAGGTGCCCAAGATGCAAAAAAAGCTAAAGTTTTTGCAAAATTAGCAAGAGATATTACATTGGCCGCAAAGAGCGGTCTTGCCGATCCTGATAAAAACCCTCGCTTGCGTTTGGCAATCCAGGCCGCTCGCGCCGAGAGTATGCCTAAAGACAACATAGAAAGAGCAATTGCAAAAGCAACACAGGTTGCCGGCGGTGATGACTATACATCCATGCGTTACGAAGGATTCGGTCCCGGAAAAATTGCCGTTATTGTCGAAGCTTTGACCGACAATAAAAACCGCACCGTAGGAAACATCCGCACAATTTTCGGCAAAAGAGGCGGCGCTTTGGGCGACAGTGGTTCGGTTGTGTTCAACTTTGAGCATATCGGCTACATAAAATATCCTCTTTCTACTGCAGATGCCGACACAATGTTTGAAAGTGCACTGGAAGCTGGAGCAAATGACGTTGCCAGCGATGAAGAAGCTCACGAGATAGAAACTCTTCCTGACGATTTGAATATGGTTACCGAAACTTTGGAGAAAAAATTCGGTACTCCGTCGGCCTCAAGACTTGATTGGAAACCGGTCGTAAAAGTTGATGTTGACGATATTGACTTAGCTCGCAGATTTTTAGACTTTATCGATGCTCTCGAAGATGATGACGATGTTCAACATGTATACCACAATGCGGAGTTCTCAGAAAAAGTTATAAGTGCACTTGAGAGCGAATAATCAAAACTCATCACAATTAAAAAAGGCGCATTGTGCGCCTTTTTTTATGCTTATACTTTCTTTATTTCATCTTTTCACCAAACAAAAAAAACCTTGATAAGAATCAAGGTTTTCAAAAGTGGTAGGGGTAGTCAGACTCGAACTGACACGGCCTGAGGCCACAAGATTTTGAGTCTAGCGCGTCTACCAGTTCCGCCATACCCCCATTCGACAGGAATGATAAATACTTCAATATTTTAAAAACGTCAATAGTTTTTTTACCAAAAAATGAAATAATAAACAGCAATCGCTCTCAAATGGAGAAAATATATGCAAAAATCTGCGCAAAAAGCGTTTGATTTATATAATCAAAAAAAATATACGGATGCCTTAAAAATAATATCGACACTCGATAAAAAATTTTTATCAGACGAAAATATTATGCTTCTCGTCGGCAATTGTTATGACGCACTTGCGCAAAAATCAACAGCTGTAAAATTTTATAAGAAAGCATACAAAATAAATCACAACTCGGAAAGTGCGCTATTAAATTTGGCAATAGCATATTTTGAACTAAACAAACTTTCACAATCAAAAAAATATGCGCAACAGGTATTATCAATCAATTCTAAAAACTATCAAGCATTATGCGTTTTGGGAAATATCTGCAACCAAAAAAAACAATACGGAAATGCTATAAAGTTTTACCAAGAAAGTATTTTGATAAAAAAAGATTTTTATCAAGCAAATATGAACCTTGCCAACATTTATTACAAACAAAAGAACAATGCAAAAGCATATTTTTATGCCAATCGTGCAATGCAAATTTGCCCATCATTTCCAAATGATATAAAAATTTTTGCACAAATTTGTATCGAACTGCAAAAGCACGAAAAAGCAGTGCCGTATCTTATAAATATGTGCAAAATAAAAACAGACGATTATATTCTTCACGACTTGCTTGCTCAAATTTATTTGCACCAAAAAAAATATGATTTAGCATTGGCAGAATATTGGAAAGCCTTGATAGTATCATCAGGAGAAAATTCGCAGCAAATAAATTTTGGATATGCATTATACGAAATTGCATCTGTTGATAATAATAAAAATGTGCAAAAATATGCAACATTGTGGCTCAAAAAATATCCCGAAAATCCTGTCGCTCAACATATGGCAAATGCTATATTGAACAACCAAAAAATATCACAAAGTAATAAACAATATGTGCGTGAAATTTTTAA
>JAGCFG010000037.1 GCA_017650255.1 Alphaproteobacteria bacterium
GCCGAGCAACTTCGTGAATATATAGAGTTGCGGGCAAACGAAGTTTTTCCTCTCCCGCTGTTTTGGCGCGACCATATGGGTGACTACTTTGTCTCTGACAAATGGCAGCAAAACGCTTGCATGATGGGCATTGTTCTACCAAACAAAATCATTTTGCGCGAAATGATCGAGCCGAGCAAAGTCGACAAAGAATTGGTGAGCACACAAGATTTGATGGAGCTCGCAAAAAAAATCCATCCCCAAGCCATGCCTCTCCACTTTGGCGGCAGCTCCTCAGATGGCATCATCAATATGCTGCTTCTTCACGGTCCGAAATACTTTGAAACAAGCGCCATGCTCGAGAAATACGGAATCCAAATGCCTGACTTTTCAGAGCCTTTGGCTTATGTTGCCGGCGGCGAGGCCATTTTGGCACAAAAAAACTTTGCCCTCCGTGTTTTCCAAATTGGACAGCCCGAGCAAAAAGCGACGGCAATCAAGTTCATCAACCAAATGGTGGTTTTCATCCCCAGAGACTGAGCCTTTCAAGACGGATTTTAACAAAATCCGTCTTTTTTTATTCCATCAAAAAAACTTGACAAATTTTCGTTTCTGAAGTAGGAAAAATGGCTAAGAACTCTAATTTTTAATTAAATATTATTCGTATGAACACCAAAGAATTATTAGACACGTTGGATAAAATCAATCCGACTGATGAGCAACTGCAACTTTGCTTGGAGCTCCGGAAGAACATTTTTCCTCTTCCGCTTTATGTCAAACTCCCCAACGGCGACCACGCGCTTACCCGCAAGTTGGAACGCTGTATGACTGTCGAAGGCATTGCCACCGAACGCGGCATTTATCTGGCCGACAAAATCCACCCGATTAAGTTTGGCAACCTGCAACTTACCGTGGCCGACCTCTATTTGGCCGCCACCGAAGTTCACCCCGATGCCCGCCCGCTCAATCAGCACGACATTTTCGGCGAAGGCGAACACACTTTGTCCTCAATGAAATTCGTCAACTCTACGCTGGACATCATCCTGCATTGGCTCAACCACACCAAACAAAGCGGCGACAAGAGCATGGAATTCACCAACTACAACCACGAACTATATGCCCTGCCGTCCTATGCGTCGCTTGCCGACACGACGGTTGTGATGTATAACCTCTACTGCCATGAGTGGTCACGCACAACCCCAATCAACGAGATTTGCGATATGGGGCTTTTCATTCCGGCAAAAAAAATCGTTACCAACGGACTCAAAAAGCATTTTGCCGAACAACTGGGCGAACTATCCGAGCACAACAAACTGTTTGTTTATCCGCCCAAACCGCAAGAAAAAGCAACATTTCCGCTTTCCTTATACTTGCGCGACCAAAACGGCAAGTACCACATCTCAAACGAGCTTCCGGTACCGGACGAATGCGAGGTTGAAGGCATTGTCATCAAAGACAGAATCTTCCTGCGCAAGCCCATCACCCCCGGCGAGATTGACAAGGAAAATCCGACCATTGCCGACCTCTGTGCTTTGGCAACCGCCATTCACCCCGAGGCCAAGCCGCTGTTTTTCTGCGGATATGCAGAGCAAGAGCTGACAATGTTGCTGTTTCTGTTTGGCAAAAAATACCGCCAAACTGCCGAATTGCTCAAAGAGAACTACGGCATCGAAATGCCCTCTTTTGAGAACAACATTGCCTATATTGCCGGCGGCGACGGCTATCTCAAATCTGCGGAAAACGCAGAAAAAATTTCTTTGTTCTCCTACAAAGACGAGGTAATCGGAACCAGTTTGGTAAACATCGAGCAAATCAAACACATGATTGCAGTTATTCAATGGAAATGACCTTCAAAGACGGATTTTCAATCCGTCTTTTTTTGTATTAAAAACTTGACAAAAAAGATATTTTAACATACAAAAAATACTCAGAACACATTTTTAAATTCATACTATTATGGAAAATTCAGAATTATTCAAAAAGTTGGATCGACTTAACCCAACGGAAGAACAGCTCAAAACTTATATAGAGCTGAGAAAAGGCATCTTTCCCCTTCCTCTTTTTGTGAGGACGCAAAAAGGCAATTACCAAATTGTCAAAAAGCTCGAAGAAGGTATGAGCGTCGAAGGCATTGCCACCGAACGCGGCATCTACCTTAAAACGCCGATTTACCCATCAAAGCTTGCCGATGAGAACATCACTCTCGATACCCTCTATAAAGAGGCACAAAAGGTTCACCCCGACGCCCGCCCGCTCACTCGCAGTGATGTTATGGGCTGGGAAAGCGATGTAATCGTCGAACTGCTCAACGAATCATCACCGATATGGATGACCGTTCACAAACTGAACGAACGAGGAATCAAGTTTTTTGAAACTTTTCCTTCCCTTGCCACCCTGCCGGAGAATATTCAAGAAAATTTTTGCGTTATTGAGCACACTCTAGGCTGCGATGCAGAAGAAGTACACCCGCAGTATGTGGAGAAAATGTACCTTTTCATTCCCAAGGAAAAAATGCCTCGCACCGCCCCTGTGGAAGGTCTTGGTCTCGACGGCGACAATTTCCCTGCCCCGTCACAAGCACCGGCGCCGACAGAAACAGAAGAGCAACCGAAAACATTTCCTCTCGCTCTGTTTTTGAAGAACGAAAAAGGCAATTATTTTCTTGCCAAAGACCTAAAGGACGGCTGCACGGTTGAAGGAGTTGCCCTGCAAGACACAATCATTTTGCAGCAGACCATTCATCCCTGCAAAATCGACAAGAATGACCCCACGGTCCAAGACCTGAAAGATCTTGCAAAACAGGTCCATCCCGAGGCGGTGCCATTGTATTACAACGGTTGTTGGGGCGGCGGTGTTATGACGCTTCTCCTAATCGACCGGAAACGCTACAACCAAACCGCCGAGATGTTGCGAGAGCATGGGGTTTTCATGCCGGACATTAACAAGTCCATCAGCTTTATCGGTGGCGGCTATGTTGTTGCATGCAGCGAAAAAGAATCAACGACTGTCAACGACATCAGAGTCAATTGGTGGCGAGGCAGTTCCCGCATTAGATGTGTGGAAGAGATGATGCTGGCAATTCCCAGATCAAAAGTTGACCCACTCTACGGCTAACAAACTCAAAGGCGGATTTTCAATCCGCCTTTTCGTTTTTAAATCTTGACAAAATTTTTTATTTGCAATATATCCCCTCACAAGAATATTACTTTTAAAAAATTATTGTATTATGAAAAATGACAAACAAAAAAGAGCACAAATTGCAGAAAAAGTAAAAAAGATTGTTGCCGACACTTACGAACTTCCGGACGACTGCATCAAAGAAGATGACCGCTTTTTACATGTTTTGGGAAGCAGCAGCGAAGCAGTCCAAGTTATTACGAACTTGGAAAACAGTTTCAACTGCAAACTTCCCGTCATAAAAGAAAAGACTACGGTTGGCAGCATTATTTCTCGCATACACTCACTGCTCTGATTTTTCACCCCTCGCAAACGCGAGGGATTTTTTGTTGACAAAAATGACTTATATCAATATAAAAAATATCGAGAAATTTATTATTAATCAAAATTTTTATACTATGGACCACATTGATATTTTCAAGGTGTTGGAAGCAATAAATCCAACAATAGAGCAACTTGAAACCTATATCGGGTTGCGCAAACATGTTTTTCCTACTCCCCTTTACATCAAAACTCATATCAATGGCTACCAAATTGCCTTTGATCCTGATGAGTATGAGATTAAGGGAATTGTCATCAAAACCGGTATTGTTCTGATAGAGCCGCTGGTGTTGAAAAAAAGAAAAAAATGCACCTATGCAGATGTTCTCGAACTCGCACAAAAGGTGCATCCGAATGCCCGCCCGATTATCGAGACCGATGTCATGAAAGAAAACACTCTCGGCTTTTTGTTTCACGAACATAATCCTTTGTCTCAAACCTACAAAATTCTTCAAATGATGAAAATTTTCATCTTTGAAAACAAAATAATTAATTACTTTTATAACACCGATCCGGAACAAACCAAAATTCGTGTCGGAAACTTTACAACCACAAGCGACGGCTATCCTATGTTAGCCTCAGACAAAGACAAGGATATCGTATCGGTCGGAAAAGTACATCTTATCATCCCTACCCCACAATTATTGTAGTCCTTTTCTCCCTCGCAAACGCGGGGGATTTTTTGTTGACAAAACTTTATTGACAAAAAACTTTTTATCTGCTATAAAATAAATCCTCAAGAAAAATTATTCATAAATTAAAAAAAATAAAAAAATGAAAAAGATTACCTTATCAATCACCAGAACGTTAGCCTTCATGACTTTTGGCTTCGTTCTAGCCGGACTACTTAATCTGATTAACAACCAAAGCGACCACACAGCACTGGTCCTGACAACATCAATTATTGCCGCGACATGCCTGGCTATGCTCGTGCTCAATGCGGTAACAGCGACAAAAATCCTTGATAGCCAGCGTTTATCTGAGCTTGTCCCAACCAAACTGATAGGAACAGGTCTTTCCCTGACTGCTCTGCTGTTGGCCGCAAGCATTGCCGCATTCATATTGGTGCTTAAAATTCAGCCGGCAGGAAATATGCACACATCTTTGTACGCATTGATGGGGGCATTATCTCTGCCGCAGTCAGTCATCACAGGTAACATCGGACTACGTCTCAACTAAACAAAAACCCGCAATATTTAATTGCGGGTTTTTGCCTTTATTTAGCCTTACCGACAAATTCTTTAATTTTATCAATAACTTTCAAAGCATCACTTCGCCCTAGCTCATACATTTCCCGCACAATATCCAAATTTTGCTCCATTTTACCAATTTTAATCAACCTGCTGGGCCTAAGCACAAAAGCCTTTCCAGCTTTTTCTTGCGCCGCCGCATAATCTAGTTCCTTATTATATTCCTTATGCCTATTTTTGCACGCCCGCACAAATTTAGGATATTTTCGATACACCAAAGACAAAAGCCACGAAAGATGCGCCGGCTTTTTTCTATATCCTTGCGGTCTTGTCAAAACTACGATATTTTTCTCAAAACCCAAGTTCTCCGCGGCTTTCAGGGGAATACTGTCGGCAATTCCGCCGTCCAACAGCTTTTTACCGCCGACCTCAACAATTTGCGACACTAAAGGCATTGAAGCCGAAGCTCTGATATAATCAATATCTGCAAACATATCATTGCATTTGACATATTCCGCCTGCCCCGTCTCGACATTTGAACAAACTGCAAAAAACTCAATGCCTGAACGCTTAAAAGCCTCATTATCATAAGGATCGAGCTTTTCCGGCAACTCGTGATAGCAAAACTCTGTCTCAACCATATTTCCGGTCAAAAACAAAGACTTAAAGCTCATAAATCTATAATCACATCCATATTTCATATTATAACGAATACTGCGCCCCGCCTGCATTGAGGCATATGAACAACCATGAATAGCCCCTGCCGAAACCCCGATTACCCCGTCGGCAATCAAACCATTTTCGAGCAAAACATCCAAAACACCGGCGGTATATATCCCGCGCTTTGCTCCACCTTCCAAAACCAAACCTATTTTCATATTTTTATACCTCACATAAATTTTCTCAATTTTCC
>JAGCFG010000038.1 GCA_017650255.1 Alphaproteobacteria bacterium
CTTTAATTTCGGGCATACTCCGTCGCGCCATGTTCTGCCTCTTGGCGCCAAAGCCAGCCTCAATGCCGACAAAGCCACGCTAAAGATTTTGAAATACTAAATAGTTTCAAAACATAAAAGACAAAAATTTACTTTACATTATAAAACTTATTTAGATTTAAGGTTCTTTTGTGCGCTAGCAATAGTTTTAGAAATCATAATATGCCTATCAGCAATATTACTATGATGAACGGTCTTTTTACCTGTTTGACTATCGCCGGTAATTCCCGTATCTTTACCAACCTCTCTCGTAAATAAGTCTTTTTTCAATTGCAAGAAATCAATACCTTCTTTAGTCCTATCCGACAATTCAGCAAGACTCATAACTTCATTTTGCAACAAACGATCCGTTCCATCATCATTACTAAAATGATATCCACCCCAGCGTATATTTTCTTTCATAATTTTCAATGCCTTAGGTGCCAATTTTGGTTGGGCTATTGCCACTTCAAGAATAAGTGCATGTGCATCTTTAAGTTCGCGACCTTGAGCATTTCCGATAGTTTTCGGGATAAAATCGAGAACCTCTGCGGCCAACTCTGGTTTTGCATTTAGGACATTGCCCAAACTAACATAAGCATCAGATAATTGTATGTGCTTGTCATCATCTCTATCATAAAAAGAACGTCTTTTCGGTGTTTCAGATGGTTTTGTTTTTTCCTCAATATAATCAAGATATTTATTTATTAATTTTGGATCAGCTATAACCGCCTCACTCAAGGCGCGACATACAGAAGGATAGTCTGATTGGTTCAAACTAGCATTTTGCACATCTGACACAACAAAATCAAAAATCTCCGGAGCCAATGCCTGCTTCGCTTTAGCTATTTTTGCCAAAGATTCATAGCCTTTTGCTTTTGTATAGCTGTCGCGAGTTGACTGCAATGAAGTCTTTACCATCTCAAAAATTTCTGTTGCATGTTTTGGTGCAGCCAGAGCAAAGCTCCCAAAAGAGCTAATACAGCCATGATCGCATTTAGCTAATTTATCCAATGTCTTTAACAAACACGGAGATACTATATTTGGAGATTTTTGCGCCTCTTTTTCCAAGTTAAAGAACTCACGTTCTTCAAGTAAAACTTTATAATACACTTCAGACATACCCTCAGGCAAATCAGGATATTTAATAAACGTTTCAAGCATATAAAGATGATTATGAGGATTATTTGCAAGTTTATTAAATATCGGTTGAATATCGTTGATTAGTTCTGGTTCAGCAATAAGCGTTTTTGACAACGCTTCCATATATCTTTCAAAGTTAGGGAATGAAAAAGATAATTTTTCAAATTTATCAGACTTCAATAGCTCTACAATTTCATTCTTCAGTTTAGGATCTGCTTTCAATATATCAACACAACAAAGGCTAGCCAATGCTAAAGAAAAATCGTCATTATTTTCGTCGGATTTAACAATTGTTTTTACCAGCCCAAAAACTTCAGGTGCTAATTCCGGCTTAACTTTGACTATGCTGCTCAAGGTCGCAAAACCTCCATGAGCGTATCTGTAACCATCTGCAGACATAGAAGTTTTTGTAAATTCAAAAATATCTGTAACCAAATCCGGTTTTGCCGTGGCAATTTCGCCCAAAGTCTCAAATCCAGAAGAATAATCACTCTTATTTTTTTGCATATTAGACTTAACCAGCTCAAAGATTTCCGGCGCCAAATCAGGCTTTGCCATAGCTATTTTGCCAAAAGCACCATACACCAAACCTTCATGCGCTTGAATATTGTTTTTTGCAAATTCAAAAACATCTGTGGCTAACTCTGGCTTTGTTTCCAATATTTTACCAAATGTAATAACCATTGGTCTATCCAAAAAACCATTGATAAAACGAACACTGGAAACAATTTCTTTATTATATTCAAAAGCTGCCTCAGGTTTTACTTCGGCAATTTTGGCAAAAGCATAAAAACTGAAATAAACTGAATCACAATCATCATAATTTACCGAGGTTTTGATAAAATCAACAACACCATCAGCCAAATCAGGTTTAGCCTTAACAATTTTGCCCAAAGTAGAATTAGCCATAAGCAGTGCATTACGGCCATGTTTATCTGACTGCATAGATGCTTTTACCAAATCAAAAATTTCTGGCGCTAATTCTGGTTGCACTTCAACTATTTGTCCCAAGGCTTCATAAGCATTACAATATGAACTCTCGGTATATTTATCCGACATAGATGATTTAATTAGTTCAAAAAACTCAGGTGCCATTTGAGGAGCCCGCTTAACCATTTTTGATATAATAGATGAATTATGTTGCAAACAATCAGATTTATCAACAAAGGTATGTGCCGTTTTAAGTGATTCAAAAATCTCCCTTGCCATTTCCGGATCAGTTACCGAATCTGGGTATGTATCAATTATTCTTTCAATCTCGAGATAATAAAAACCATAACCAAGTTTTTGCGAATTTGTCAATTTTGCAGCTAGTTGTGATTTATTCATTCTTCTTCTCCCATCCAAAATCAACATAAAACATGCCTAATTTATACCATCTTTTTAGATAAAAGTCAATTGCAAAGCAATAAGATTTGTCCTAAGATTCTGAAATACTAAAAATACAATAAAATAGGTATATTAAAATAAATTAGACAAAAATCATTGACAATATCCTAAAAATATAGTAATTATTAGGAATAAAGCAGATTATTCACAAACTATATAAATTATGAAAAATTTTATTTTCATACTAATTGTTGCCTTGGCATTTTTTCTAATATACGGCAGCATCAGAAAAGAAAGTTCCTCCCAAGAAGTAAAAACTGGGATTGTCGTCAACTGCATGCCATACGCAAAAGGCGGGACAATCAAAGATTGTTTGCACGACTTTTTGCAAGGTACAAAATTACCTGCAATTTATGACTTTAATTTCGGGCATACTCCGTCGCGCCATGTTCTGCCTCTTGGCGCCAAAGCCAGCCTCAATGCCGACAAAGCCACGCTAAAGATTTTGAAATACTAAAAAAATGAACACCAACTTTTATAGTTGGTGTTCATCAATCGAACGCAATACCATCAAGCGGCCATATAGTCTCTGATGGACTGCTTCACTTCCTCGCTGATGTCGTCTCTCTTGTAGAGAGCCTCGACACTCTCAGAAAGTGTAATCAGGCTCAAAAGCTCGACGCCCAGTTCTTTCAACATGGCTTCGGCTCCTTGCTGGCGGTCAACAACGACGCAGGCGTGCTCAACTTGCAACCCGAGATAGCGGTATTTCTCGGCCGCCTCGCGGATAGAGCCTCCGGAGGTAGCCACATCCTCAATCACAAGGACGTTTTCTCCCTCGTCGAATCCCTCAACAGTCTTGGTGCCGACCAAGCCGTGATCCTTGGCCTCTGCGCGCAGCGTCAAAATGCTCTTGCCACAGGCAAATGACAGCATGTTGGCAATGGACAATGCGCCCATCGGCACACCGCCGACACGATCGAACTCGAGGTTTTTCTCGGCCAGTTTGGTAGTCATCATGTACATGGCCATGGACAATGCGCCGTGGTGCCGCGGCAGGTCTCGAACATTGATGTAAATCGGCGATTTCGTGCCGTTTTTCAGCGTAAACTCACCGGTTTTCACCACGCCGGCCTCCAACAGTCTTTCGACAAAAATGTCGTTGAGAGTTTTTGGCTCGACCTTGGGCTCATTGAGTGCCATGAGAATTTCATCATAGACGAGAATGGCGGCCTCAAGCGGGGTGTTGTTCTCGTTCTTGGTGATGGACCGACCGACAACCATAGTACTGGTGCCGTTCACAACCGCGTCATAGGGCGTCATAACCCGCTTTTGGTCATTGTTCTTACAGTCCCAAGCAGGGCGAATCCCCGGCGTGATGATAAAGGCATCTTCTCCCATAATCTGTCGTACGGCCTGCAGTTCCTTGGCCGAACACACAAGTCCGTCAAGACCGGCATCTTTGGCCAATTTGGCAAGTTTCCAAACCTCGGCTTCGGCACTGTACATGCAGCCAATGTCGCGCATATCGCTGTCGCCAAGGCTGGTCAGAACCGATACTGCCACAATCTTTACATCAGGGTTTTCGGCCTTTGCCGCCTGGACTGTTTCTCGCATCATCGCCAATCCGCCCATGGCATGAATGTTGATGATATCTGCACCATGGCGAGCAGCGGCCACAACGGCGTTTTTCACGGTGTTCGGAATGTCCATTTCTTTGACATCCACAAACACTTTCGCGCCTCGTTGTTTGAGTTCCCGAAGGACGATAGGCAAGCCCACAGAGTTCAGAATTTCTTTGCCGACTTTATAATAGCCAACATAGTCTTTTGTCTGCTCAACGAGCTCAACAGCTTCCGGCAATGTTTTCACATCCAGAGCAAGCGTTAATTTGTTTTTTGCTTTTTCTTCCATAAA
>JAGCFG010000039.1 GCA_017650255.1 Alphaproteobacteria bacterium
AATTTCACGAATAACCTTTCCGCCGGTTCCGATGACTTCGCGAATTTTATCGACAGGAATTTTCAAAGCGATAATTTTTGGTGCCAAAGGTGATATTTCGGCTCTTGGTTCTGCAATGGCTTTTGCCATTTCACCTAAAATATGAATACGTCCCTCATGAGCTTGCGCCAAGGCGTTCTTCATAATATCTTTGGTAATGGATGTAATTTTAATATCCATCTGCAAAGCGGTAACACCGTCTTTTGTTCCGGCAACCTTAAAGTCCATATCACCGAGATGGTCTTCATCACCCAAGATATCGGTCAAAATGGCTACCCTGCCGTCATCTTCTTTAATAAGTCCCATAGCAATACCTGCAACAGGTTTAATCATGGGGACGCCTGCGGCCATTAGAGATAAGGTTGTGCCGCAAACGGTTGCCATTGAGGACGAGCCGTTTGACTCCAATATGTCGGAAACGACGCGAACAGTATAAGGGAAAGCTTCTTTGTCTTTTGGCATCATGGGGTGCGTTGCGCGCCATGCCAATTTTCCGTGACCGATTTCACGACGTCCTGGGGAGCCCAGACGACCACATTCGCCGACCGAGAATGGAGGGAAATTGTAGTTTAGCATGTAATCTTGCTTATATTCTTTTAACAGTCCGTCAACAACCTGAGCATCATCGTCGGTACCAAGAGTTGTAACAACAAGAGCTTGTGTTTCACCGCGGCTGAAAATAGCAGAGCCATGTGCAGTTGGGAGAACATCGACCTCGCACCAGATGGGACGAACGGTCTTTGTATCTCTGCCGTCAATACGGTGGCCGGTTGTCAAAACTTTTTCGCGGACGACAACGTGTTTAATTTTTTCTAGAACATCAAGCAAATATCTGTTTTCGAGCTCGTTTTCAGGATCTATTGTGGCTTTGACTTCCTCGTCAATTTGGCCGACCAAAGTTCCTCTTGTCAATTTGTCTGTTTCTGAAAAAGCTTGCTCATATTTTGCACGAAAATCTTTTTCTATTCTGTTGTACAGGTTATCAAATTCAACCGGAAAACTTGGAACTTCCCATGCCGGTTTGTCGGCTTCTTTAGCGAGGTCTGAAATTAAATCGATAATTGATTGAAAACTGTCAAAACCGAACATTACTGCATTTAACATGGTTTCTTCGGAAAGCTCATTGGCTTCGGATTCTACCATCAAAACGCCCTCTTTGGTTCCGGCAACAGTCAGTTCCAACTCGGAATTTTTTTGTTCTTCAATAGTCGGGTTAAGGATGAAATTGCCGTTTTTATAGCCGACCTTTGCAGCGCCGATAGGTCCCATGAATGGTATGCCAGAAACTGCTAAAGCAGCTGAGGCGGCAATCATTGAAACAATATCAGCATTGTTTTTTTGGTCATGAGATAAAACAGTGCACACAATTTGAACTTCGTTCTTAAAAGCATCCGGAAACAAGGGACGAATCGGTCTGTCAATTAGGCGAGAAACCAAAACTTCGTATTCGGAAGGTTTGCCTTCTCTCTTCATAAAGCCACCGGGGATTTTTCCTGTGGCATAATATTTTTCTTGATAGTTTACGGTTAAAGGGAAAAAGTCCTGATCCGCTTTTACTTCTTTGGCAGCGCAGACGGTTGCCAATACTTTTGTTTCTCCATAAGTGGCGACAACGGCTCCGGTTGCTTGTTTGGCAACTTTTCCGGTCTCCAGTGTTAATTTACGTCCTCCCCATTCAATTTCACGGGTGGATACTTTTAAGTTATTCATATTATATTACCTTTCTCTATTCCATCTTTTAAACAGCACCCTCTTATAAATAAGAAGGATTTTAAAAACGTTGCGGGACAAGATGTCCCGCAACGAACAAACTTATCTACGAATGTTAAGTTTTTTAATGATTTCTTGGTATCTGGTTTCGTCTTTACTTTTCAAATAATCCAAAAGGTGACGGCGTCTGGATACCATCTTCATCAAGCCGCGGCGAGAATGAAGATCTTTACGGTGAACGTTAAAGTGGTTGATTAAGTTGTTGATGCGGTTAGTCCAGATTGCAATTTGAACTTCCGGTGAACCTGTATCACCTTCTTTAAGTCCATAGGTTTTTGTGATTTCACTAATGTTTTCTTTTGTGATCGACATCTGTTTTTTCCTTTTTTTAAGTTAAATTAAAAACTCGAATCGGCGAAATTTTAGTTTCTTCAATTCGAACTATGGCGATTAAAACTTGGTCACAAATCGCAGCTGCGATGGCAGGGCTTGCCGGCAAATTGCTTTTTCCTTTTGGGGAAATTGATTGGCCTTGCTTGAGTTTTGTCGCCTCAACTTCCGAAACAGCCAAGACCGCGATGTCGCGCAGAGAGGTTTCTAACGGAAGTAATGTTTGCGCAATATATACCATATTTTTTAAATTATCCAGCAAAATCGTATCATTTAATGTAAAAATGCCGCATTTTGTGCGTCTGAGCTCAGTAATATGCCCATAACAGCCCATTTTTTTTGCAATATCTTGCCCAAGACTGCGGATATATGTGCCTTTTGAACAAGTGGTTATAAATTTTGCTGAATCTTTCTCAAAGCTCAAAAGTTTTAGGTCAAAAATTTCGATTTCTCGTTCTTTTATGCTGACTTCTATCCCTTGTCTTGCCAAGTCATATGCCCTGTTGCCATTTATTTTTATGGCAGAAAAAGCAGGAGGCGTTTGTTTTATTTTGCCGATAAAATGGTGAATGGTGTTTTGTATTTGCTCTAAAGAGGGCAGATTTACTGATGAATTTGTTTTTTCTCCGGTGCAATCGCCGGTGTTGGTTTCGAATCCAAAACGAATCGTAAATTCATATTCTTTCGGACCGTTCATTATGAAGTCTATGAGTTTTGTGGCTTCTCCGAAAGCTATCGGCAAAACGCCGGTGGCAAAGGGATCCAGTGTTCCGGCGTGTCCATTTTTTTTTGCATCAAAAAGGCGGCGTGTAATGTTGACAACTTGGGTGGATCCCATATCTTTGGGTTTGTCAATAATTAGCCATCCGTTTATATTTTTTCCTTTTTTATGCTTCATTTTTTGAGGATAAATCTTTCTTGACCTTTGGGTCGTTCAAGAGTTGTTCAATTTTGTCGGCTTCGTTCATTGTTATGTCTTCAAAAAAACGAATTTCCGGAACATAACGCAACATTGTTTTTCGTGAGACAACTTTGCGGAAATGATTAGCTGCAAGTTGAAGAGCTTCTTTTACTTCCATATTTAAATTGTCGTTTGATGTTACAAAGAAAACGTCAGCATATTTTAAATCGGGCGAAACTGTACAATCGATGATGGTAACAAGCGTATCAATACCTTCAAGATTGCGCACCCGATTGAAGTTTATTTCTTCTGCTATTATGCGTTTTACTTCTTGAGCTACACGAAGTTGTCTCTGTGATACTTCTTTCATATCAACTTTTCCTTACAGTTTTGCTGCGATGGTTTCGATTTCGTAGCATTCGATAAAGTCACCGACTTGAATGTCGTTATAGTTTTCAAAACTCATACCGCATTCGTATCCGTCTTTAACCTCTTTTACGTCGTCCTTAAAGCGCTTAAGTTGGCCAAGGTTTCCGTCGTGGATAACAACATTATCACGTAAAAGTCTGACTTTGGCACCACGTTTAACGAGACCTTCGGTAACCATACATCCGGCAACCTTGCCGACACCTGTAATGTTGAAGACGTTGCGAATTTCGGCATAGCCGATGATTTTTTCTTTGAGTTCGGGTGATAACATACCTTCAAGACCTTTTTTGACATCATCTGCAACATCGTAGATGATGGAGTAGTATCTAATGTCAATGCCATCACGGCGAGCCATATCACGGGCCTGCGGAATTGCACGGACATTAAAACCGATAATAAACGCATGAGAGGCTTTTGCCAATGTTACATCGGATTCTGAAATAGGCCCTACCGCAGAATGCAAAATTTGAACACTTACTTCGTCAGTTGAAAGTTTGTTTAATGTGCCTTCGATAGCCTCTATAGAGCCTTGAACATCTGCTTTGATAACAATCGGAAGGTGTTTGATTTCGCCTGATTTGATCTTGTCTAGCATTTGTTCCATTGCAGATTTTGCACTTTTTACTAATTTTGCATCGCGCTCTTTTTGTATTCTGTAGTTGGTGATTTCTTTGGCTTGTGATTCACTTTCGACCACATTGAAGTTATCACCGGCAGCAGGAGTGCCTTGTAAGCCGAGAACCTCTACCGGAGTTGCCGGGGTTGCCGATTGAATTTTTTGTCCATGTTCATTGAACATGGCTCTTACATGCCCCCATTCTTTTCCGGCAATAATAATGTCGCCGATTTGCAAAGTACCTTGCTGGACAAGTAATGTTGCGACCGAACCACGGCCTTTTTCCATTTTTGCCTCAATAACAGTGCCTGTTGCTTTGCAATTTGGGTTAGCTCTGAGGTCCAAAATTTCTGCTTGGAGCAAGATGGCCTCGAGTAATTTTTCTATGTTAATGCGTTTTTTGGCGGATACCTCAGCGCACAAACATTCACCACCCATTTCTTCTACAGCTATGCCATGTTGGAGGAGTTCAGTTTTTACTTTCATAGGATCGGCACCGGGGAGGTCTATTTTGTTAATGGCTACAACAATAGGAACCTCGGCGGCTTGTGCGTGACGAATTGCCTCTATCGTTTGGGGCATTATGCCGTCATTGGCAGCAACAACCAAAACAACAATATCGGTAACTTTAGCTCCACGAGCGCGCATTTCTGAAAAGGCTTCGTGTCCAGGGGTATCGATAAATGTAATTTTTTTATTGCCGTCCACTTCAATTTGATAAGCGCCGATATGTTGAGTTATCCCGCCTGCCTCTTTTGCAACAACGTTTGTTTCTCTCAAAGCATCAAGAAGAGATGTTTTGCCGTGGTCTACGTGCCCCATAACGGTTACTACCGGAGCACGCGGAAGTTGTTTTTCGGGTGAGGAATCGTCGCTGTTTTTTAAAATATCTTCAACATCACTATCAGCAACGCGTTTCCATTTATGCCCCATTTCTTCAACGATAATCTGTGCGGTATCAGCATCTATTGCCTGGTTTATGGTTGCCATAACGCCTAATGACATAAGTTTTTTGATAACTTCTGCACTCTTTTCAGCCATGCGGTTAGCTAATTCCTGGACAGTAATTACCTCAGGGATAATAACTTCTTTTATGATTTTTTCTTGCGGCTGCTGAACAATAACAGGTTTAGGCTGTTTTTTCTTAAATCTGCGTCTGGGTGCTCCAAATCCGTAATCGTCATCATCTTCGTCGTTACCGCTAAAGCTATGTATACTTACTTTGTTGTTGCGGCGTTGCGGCTCAAAACTTCTTTTAGTTATTTTCTTGCGATCTTGTTCAAAGTTTTCATTATAATATTTTTTGCCGGAGAAGCTGTCTTTCTCGTCGTCATCATCGCTAAAATCTTTGGCATGACGATCTTTGTTCCTTTGATTTTTTTCGTTTTGATTAATGTTTTCCGAAGGAGAGTATTCTTCTTGAGCCGCTTGGATTGCTTGTGCAGCTTCTTCTTTTTGTCTTTCTTACTCTAGCCTTCTTTGTTCTTCCTCAGCCTTTTGAGCTGCTTCAGCTTCTTTTCGGGCGTTTTCAGCACGTAAGTCTTCTTCTATTTTTTTGCGTTGTTGTTTTTCTTCTTCTTCTATTTTTCTTTTTGCGTCGTGCTCTTTTCCCTCTGCAATGAGGCGCAACTTTGCTTGGGTGGCGGCATCCAATTCTTTTGTTTGCTCAACAGGGGTTGGTTGATTTACTTGTATAATTCTTTTTTTTCGCACTTCTACTTGCACAACTTTTTTGCCATCATGAGAAGATGCTTTTTCTCCCAAACCTTTCAAGGTCAAGGTTTTTCCCGTCAGGGTCAATTTGGTTTTTGCATTATCTTCTGTCATATTCAGTTATTCTCCATTTTTAGGAATTAATAAAATCTTGCCATTTTTGCAGTTGATTGTATACGTTTTGGCTCATGGGTCCTTTTAGGATTGCAAGATGAACCGTATTTACTTTGTTTAATGCCTTGTCTAACTCCTCACTACTAAATAATGTCAAAATTTTAATGTCTTTTGCGGCTGATTGCATTTTGTTTTTTCCATCGGTACCTGCATTTGTTGCTTGCAACAAAAATGCAACCTGATTATTTGCAAGTTTTTCTTTAACTTTATCAAGGCCACAGACCAAATCTCCGGCTTTGTTTGCTAAATTTATAGAATCCAATGCCTTATTTTTCAAGATGTTTTCAACAATTTCAAGCAAATTTGGGACAACCGAGGTGTTTTTTCCAAATTTGCGGAAAACGTTTTTGGTTATGGCTTCGGAAAGAATTTGTTTGGAATTTGATATGTAGAATCCTTTTCCTTCCAGCTTTTTTTTGAAGTCGGGTATAACCTGACGGTCCGGTGTGAGGGTGAACCGCAAAAGCATGTTTTGCGGTTTTTCCTCACCGGTCATCAAGCATGTGCGATTTGGATTATTGGTTTTCATCCAGATTTTTTCCTTCGTTTTCAAACCAAT